>NZ_JALBGW010000351.1:0-796 GCF_023006485.1 Neorhizobium sp. BETTINA12A | reverse complement strand
ATGGCGCGCGGCACTGGCGTGCTCGCGACGATCGGCTCCACCGCCCCGTTCGTCGGCCTGTTCGGCACCGTCTGGGGCATCATGAACGCCTTCATCGGCATTTCGGAATCACAGACCACCAACCTCGCCGTCGTCGCGCCCGGCATTGCCGAAGCGCTGCTGGCGACCGCGATCGGCCTCGTCGCGGCCATTCCGGCGGTTGTCATCTACAACGTCTTCGCCCGCTCCATCACCGGTTACCGGCAGCTGCTGGCGGATGCCGCAGCGGGTGTGGAACGGCTGGTGAGCCGCGACCTCGATTTCCGCAAGGTTCCCCCGGGCGGCCGCAAGGCGCCGGTCTCCCTGGTGGCAGGAGGCTGATATGGCCGGCGGCATCCGCGAACAGCACGGCGACGAGCTTTCCGAAAACCACGAGATCAACGTGACGCCGTTCATCGACGTCATGCTGGTGCTGCTGATCATCTTCATGGTGGCGGCGCCGCTTGCGACCGTCGACGTCAACGTCGATCTTCCTGCCTCGACCGCAAAGCCGGCGGAGCGGCCGGACGAGCCGCTCTACCTGACGGTCAAGGAAGACCTGAGCCTCAATATCGGCAATGACGCGGTGGCGCGCGAGCAGCTTGCCGCGACCCTCGACCGCGTCACGGAGGGCAAGAAGGACACCCGCGTGTTCCTGCGCGCGGACAAGGCGGTCGATTACGGCCAGTTCATGGAGGTCATGAACCTGCTGCGCGATTCCGGCTACCTCAAGATCGCGCTGGTCGGGCTTGAGACGCTGCCGGCACCGGCGGTGCCG
>NZ_JALBGW010000350.1:0-810 GCF_023006485.1 Neorhizobium sp. BETTINA12A | reverse complement strand
ACCGCTTTGCGGGTCGCCGCCCTCAGACCCGTATCCAGGGCCGAGAAGGGCTCGTCGAGCAGCATCAGCCGCGGCTTGCGGGCCAAGGCCCTCTCAAGCGCCACGCGCTGCTGCTGACCGCCTGAGAGCTGGTCCGGCTTGCGGGAGAGCATGGCCCGGTCGAGCCCGACCATGTCCATCAACTCCGCGATGCGGGCATTCTTGACCGTGGCCTCCGCCTCGAGCCCGAAACCGATATTCTGGCGGATCGTCAGATGCGGAAACAGGCAGCCGTCCTGCGCCACGATGCCGATGCCGCGTTTGTGCGCCGGCACCTGGGACGAGCCGTCGGCAAGCGTCCGCCCATCGAACACGATTCGGCCTCCGTCCGGAGCGTCGAAGCCGGCAACCAGGCGCAGCAGCGTAGTCTTGCCGCAGCCGGACGGGCCGACAATCGCCGTGCGGCTGCCGGCTGTCACCGACAGGTCGACGCCGTCGAGGGCGGCCACGGAACCGTACTGTTTGCGCAGGGAGGTCAGGGTAAGCAGCGTCATCGCCCGGCGATCTTTTTCGATTGATGATGGAGAAGAAAGGTGAGCGGCAGCGAAAAGGCCACCATCAGCACCGCATAAGGCGCAGCACCCGCATAGTCGATCTCGCCGGTCAGCGCCCAGAAAGCCATGGCGAGCGTGCGGGTGCCGTTCGGCGCCAGCATCTGTGTGGCGGTGAGTTCGTTCATGATGCCAAGCGAGGAGAGTGCGACGCCCGCCGCTGCCCCCGGTGCCGCAAGCCGGATCGTCGTCGCAAGCAGCGCATTGCCCGGCGAACGCC
>NZ_JALBGW010000034.1:0-40068 GCF_023006485.1 Neorhizobium sp. BETTINA12A | reverse complement strand
GCTGCCATCCGGCTGCGCCTTCCATCCGCGCTGCCGCTTCGCGATCGAGCGATGCCGCGCGGACGTGCCGAAGCTGGAGGTGCTAGTGCCCGGTCATTCCGCCGCCTGCTGGGTGAGCGCGGCCACTGGCATGCCTGTCGTGCCGGAAGAAGACGATCTTGTGCGCAAGGCCCGGCGGACTCTTTCGGTCGAGCCTGTCCTGCGGATCGAGAACCTCAGGACGGACGTCAACCGCGGTTCGGGGTCGTTCTTTTCCAAGGCCAAGCCGATCTTTGCGGTAGACGGCGTATCGCTCGAAATCCGGCCCGGAGAAACGCTCGGTCTTGTCGGTGAATCCGGCTGCGGCAAGTCCACGCTGTCGCGCACCATCGTCGGCATCAATCCGGTCGCCGAGGGCCGGATCACGGTCGCCGGCTGCGATGTCAGTGCGATGGATCAGGAGGATCGCGACACGATCACCAGAACCATCCAATATGTCTTCCAGGACCCGTTCGCCTCGCTCAATCCGCGCCGCAGTATCGCCCAGTCGCTCGGTGAAGCTCTGGGCGTCGCCGGCGTCCACGGCGAGAAGGCGCGGCAGCGCTCGGTCGAATTGCTGCTGCGGGTCGGGCTGAACGAGGATTTCCTCGAACGTTACCCTTACGAGCTTTCCGGCGGCCAGCGCCAGCGCGTCGGCATTGCGCGAGCGCTTGCCACCGAGCCGAAGCTTCTGATCTGCGACGAGCCGGTCTCGGCGCTCGACGTCTCGATCCAGGCCCAGATCATCAACCTCCTGGAGGAACTGCGCGACGAACTGGGGCTCGGATATCTGTTCATCGCCCACGACCTTTCGGTGGTGCACCATATCAGCGACAATGTCGCGGTGATGTATCTCGGCAAGATCGTCGAGGTCGGCACGGCCGAACAGGTCTACGGCTCTCCGCAGCATCCCTATACGGCGGCGCTGATTTCCTCGACGCCGGAACCGGTGCTCGACGCGCCGCAGGAGAAGATCGTACTTGCCGGCGATATGCCGAGCCCCGCCAATCCGCCGAGCGGCTGCCGTTTCCGCACCCGCTGTCCGATTGGGCCGGAGTATTTTCCGGAGCGGGAAATCTGTTCCACCAGTTCGCCAAGCCTCCAGGAAACTGGTACCGGACAGAAGGCTGCCTGTCATTTTGCGGGCACGCCTTTGCAGATCCGGACGGGGAGATGAGGTCGAGCATGGAGAAGAAAGAGACACGCAAAAGCCCAAGGGGAGACAGCAGGCGGCGGGCGATCCTGGATTCGGCGCTGCGGCTTTTCTCCGAGCGAGGCTTCAACGCCGCCAGCATTGCCGATATTGCCGCCGACGTCGGCATGACGCAGGCCGGCATGCTGCATCATTTTCCGTCGAAGGCCGCATTGCTTCTGGCCGTGCTGCAGGAGCGCGAGGAGCGAAACCAGAAGGCCAAATCGCAAAGTTTAGAGCGTGGTTTCGACTATTTAAGCACATTTCTACGCACGCTACATACCAATGAGCGAACGCCAACTCTCGTCCAGCTTTTTGCAGTTTTATCTGCAGAAAGCATCATCCAGGATCATCCGGCCCACGACTGGTTTGTCGAGCGGTATCGAGAGGTGGCGGCCTCCATGACCAGTGAGTTGGCTGCGGTTTTCGATCAGAGCAAACTTCCAGCTGGAATGACCCTCGAAACATTTGCCCGCTGGATCATCGCGGTAGCGGACGGCGTGCGACTCCAATGGCTTCTGGATCCGACGGCTGTCAGCCGCGAGGCATCAATGATCCAGTTCTTCAACATCCTCCGCCCCTATATGCGAGACCCGGATATGCACATTTCGCTCGACGAGCCGAGCCAGGGAAAACGCCGATGACCGATGCCGTTCTCGCCGGAAATACCTGCTGCTGCGCCGCTTCACGCGAGCGGGAAGGCGAGGTCGTGCCGGCCGGGATAAAGCCGCAGACTTCCGACGCGCGCCCGATCCACCAGGAAACTGCACTGCCTGGCGGCACTTTCCTGATGGGCGATCATTTCGGTGAAGGTTATGCGCCAGATGGCGAGGGGCCAGTCCATGAGGTGTCGCTCGGCCCGTTCGCCATTGACCTGACATGCGTGACGGTCGCGCAGTTTTCGGCTTTCGCAAAGGCGACGGGATATCGGACGGAGGCAGAGCGCTACGGCAATTCGAGCGTTTTCCGGCTCGCGATCGCAGCCGACCGACCTGATATTCACCCGGTCGTGCATGTCAGCCATGCCGATGCGCTTGCCTATTGCGAATGGGCCGGGCGTCGTCTGCCGACCGAAGCGGAGTGGGAATATGCCGCTAGAGGCGGTCTCGCGGGGAGGCGTTTCCCGTGGGGCGACGGCTCCTATCTCTGTCACGCCACTTACTGCCACCGTTACCGGGTGGCGGCGCGCAGTTCCAATACGCTGGGCTCCTCAAACTGCAATCGAACCATTTCCCGCCGATTTTCATAGCGCATAAGGACAGGACGTACCGATTTGAAAGCGATCATGATCATGTTCGACACCCTCAATCGCCGGTTCCTGCCTGCCTATGGTGCCGACTGGAATCACCTTCCCAATTTCCGCCGCCTGCAGGAGCGCACTGTCACCTTCGACAATTGTTATGGCGGCAGCATGCCCTGCATGCCGGCCCGCCGCGAACTCCATACCGGCCGATACAATTTCCTGCACCGCTCCTGGGGGCCGCTGGAGCCCTTCGACGATTCGATGCCGGAAATGCTGCGAACCAGCGGGGTCTATACCCATCTCGTCACCGATCATCAGCATTATTGGGAGGATGGCGGCGCCACCTATCACAATCGCTACAGCAGCTACGAATTCTGCCGCGGCCAGGAAGGCGATCGTTGGAAAGGCCATGTCGGCGAGCCGCTGATCCCTGCGACCGCAAGCTGGCGGTCCGGCAGTCTCTGGCGGCAGGACTGGGTAAACCGCCAGTACATGACCGACATCGCCGATCATCCGCAGACGAAGACCTTCGATGCGGGCGTCGAGTTCATCAAGGCTAATCACGCCGAGGATCGCTGGTTCCTGCAGGTTGAATGTTTCGATCCGCACGAACCCTTCTTCAGCTACGACCGCCACAAGGAACGGTATCCGCACGACTACGACGGCCCGCATTTCGACTGGCCGGACTACCGGGCCGTGACCGAAAAGCCGGGGGAAGTCGAACATGCGCGGATGGAATATGCAGCGCTGCTCAGCATGTGCGACGACAGCCTCGGCCGCGTGCTGGATGCGATGGACGAATATGGACTGTGGGACGATACGATGCTGATCGTCTGCACCGACCACGGACTGCTGCTCGGCGAGCGCGGGTGGTGGGGCAAGAACGTGCAGCCCTGGTATGAGGAAAACATCCACACGCCGCTGTTCGTCTGGGATCCGCGCCTGCATGTTAAGGACGAGCGGCGTTCGAGCCTGGTCCAGACGATCGATTTCGGTCCGACGCTTCTCGATTTCTTCGGGGTAACCCCGACGGAGGATATGCAGGGCAGGCCTCTGTCCGGCGTCATTTCTACCGACGAGCAGGTCCGTGAAGCCGGCCTGTTCGGCAGTCATGGCGGGCATGTCTGCATTACCGACGGGCGTTACGTCTATATGCGGGCCTGCGTGACCCCCGAAAACCAGCCGCTCGAGCAATATACGCTGATGCCGACCCATATGGACCACCGCTTCGCACCGGGCGAACTCAAGGATATCTCGCTTGCCGGACCGTTTCCCTTCACCAAGCAGGTGCAGGTCATGCGGCTTCCGGCCAAGGCGCTTGGCAATCCGTATATATTTGGAACGCTGCTCTTCGATCTCCAAACCGATCCCGAACAACAGAAACCTCTTCGCGATGAAGAGGTCGAAACGCGCATGGCGAACCTCCTCGTCGCAGCCATGCGCGCCAATCACACGCCGGCCTCGCAGTTCGAACGACTTGGCCTGCCCCTGGTGGGCGCCGTCGGTCCCGAGCATCTGCTGATCGACCGGCAATGGGCGCAGGTCAAGAATGGCGAGCGGCTGTCACAGCGCAACGATGACAGTTCAAGCTACCACCGTTGCGTCAGATTAACGCTAGACGAGGTTGTTAAGGACGCCCGGCTCTCGGCGGCGTTCAGGACGATTTTCGGATTGGATTTGTCATCTACAGTGCTCGATCGTTTCGGCCATCTGACCCCATGGCAGCTTTCGTTCTTGATGCCGAACGTCACTTCAGACATGCTCCGTGTTTTTGATGCCATCCCTGCCGAATGGTCGAGCGCTGGAGCTTTGCCATGATTGTTCCTGTTTGAGTCTTTGTGTCGCTTGGCGGCTAATCGTGAGAATGCGCCCGTTCGAGTGGTTCTTGGCATTTAATTTGAGATGTGCCGCCCGGGTTCCGCAGTGACCAATCCGTGGCCCGGTCGCATGATCGCGCCGCCGAGGTGCAGTTGTCTGATTTTGTCGAGCGTGTGAAAGTGGACGGCTTCATTGCCGATGCGCTGGACAGGCAGGGGATGCCAGCCTCGACACCATTTTTGATGGCACGCTGATGTCGGTCCATCCTTACCCAATTCCGGGACTTGAGGATTGAATGTTCCAAACGGATTAATCATCGCCGCTGATTGGCGCTGATTTCCAAACCGACAATGTATGCCGCCGTTAGAATCGGACCGAGCGAGCCACCGTGGCCGGGATATCCTTTTCCGAATATACTTGCTGCAACGTTCCCGCACGCAAAAAGTCCTTCAATCGCGGATCCGTCATCACGAACGACGCTACCGCGAGATTTGGTCTTCAACCCGCCTTTTGTGCCATTGTTTCCTGGTAGAACTTCAACTGCGTAGAGGGGAGCAACATCGAGCTTCCCCAGGCATGGATTTGGGGCGTGGCCAGAATCTCCATAATAAAGACCATGAACGTCCTCACCGCGTGCGAAATCTGGATCATGGCCCTCGCGAGCATACTGATTGAATCGTTCGACTGTTGCGGTTAGGCCTTCAACCGAAACGCCAAGCTTCTGAGCGAGTTCGGCCACCGAACCCGCACTGATCATCCATTCCGGTGCGGTTTGTTGCGGGGAAACGGACGCGACGGGATAACGCGACTTGAAGGCGTCATCGAAAATAAGCCAGGCGGGCCTGTTTGGGTAAGAAAACGAGCCGGGATCAAAAGCGTTGAACGCCATACCGAGGTCATTGTATGAGCTCGCTTCGTTTACGAAACGCTCGCCTTTCCGGTTGACCATAATGGAGCCTGGCAATGCCAGTTCACGCACCATGTTGCGTGTTAGTGGTTCTCCATCAAGTGCATCCCCCGGAATTCGATATGCAGCGGTCCACCATGCTTCAGTCATATTGGCCACTGCCGCGCCGGCCCGAATACCAAACCGCAGGCCGTCTCCCTCATTACCAGGCGGTGTGGTCGGTGCACTTGAAAATCCAGGCAGGTAAGCCGAGACGAGGGACGAATTCCACTCGAACCCGCCTGTGGAGAGGACAACACCGAGCCGGGCAGATGTTGAACCCGAAACGGTTTCGACTCCTAGACAGCGCTCTCCGTCGAACGATAGACCCGCGGCGGCTTCATTAAGGTGAAATTGAACACCATGTTTCGCGCATGCCTGCGCCAGCCCGGCGACCAGGGCTGCTCCTTGCGTGCGCATTCGACGCTTCTGACGGTCTTCGATGATCTCTGATGGCAGACCTTTGCGGCTCTCGGACGATGTCACCGGCTGACGCAAGTGCGAAGACCGAAGCGTCTGAAATAGAGTCTCGTCCATTGCTGGCGCGAAAGGTAGCGGTTCGACCGATCGGCCGGAACGTGCGCCGGGCCAGCCGGGATGGTAGTCCGGGCGATCTACACTGAAGAAGCGCAGCTCCGAGTGTTTCTCCAGAAACAACAACATTTCAGGCCCGGTTTTTAGAAAATCGACCAGAAGGCTCTTGTCGATCTCGCCAAGGGTCAGTCGCGTCAGATATTCGATACCGTCTGTCTCCAGGTCCTCAAAACCGGACTTTTGCATCACGTGGTTTTTTGGAATCCAGATGCCACCACCGGAAATCGCGGTGGTGCCACCGATTAGATGGGACTTTTCGAAAACACCCACTGACAGGCCCTGAATTGCAGCAGAAAGCGCCGTGAGGAGACCTGCACCACCGCTACCAAGGACGACAACATCATATTCCGACGGTTGCATATGACTATCCCTGCGATCTGCTTACTCGCCGATCATGGTTGTTGACCAGATTGCGGTGCGTTTCTGTGGTGAGCAGAATGATATTCGTGCGAACATGCGCTTCGATCTCGGCGGGAGATTTTTTGGCGATATAGGCCGCAATGATCCACTCGTGTCCTTGAAGCGTCGATTTCCCGCTATCCTTTCCAAGAGTATGCAATATGGTCGCTTCCGTCCGCGGCTGGATGAAGCGATTGATCATCGCAATTCGCGATCTTAATTGGGCGATCTGCTCGACGATTGTTTCGTTCGGGCACCTCCGATTTATCACGGAGTGGAAGTCCAGGTTGCCCTGAGTCCATCCCGAAAGGTCGAAGGAAGCCAGCGCCTGTTCCATCCCCTCGTTGATTTTCTGAAGCTGCTTGATATCGCTGGCAGTAATCCTCGGCGCGGCGGCGCCGGTTACGTAGCCCTCAAGCAATGCCAGAAGTTCCATCTGCTCAGCCCAGAGATCCGGATCGGCTCCAGCCACGATTGCGCCGGAGTTCTTGCTGAATATGATCAGGCCTTCTGCTTCCAACCGGCGGATCGCCTCGCGCACCGGTACAGGGCTGATCGATAGCTCCTTCGCGAGTGTGTCAATTACAAGCCGCTGTTTGGGTGCATAGAGGCCGCGATCTATCCCAGCCTTGAGATAATCGTAAGCAAGTTGCTGTTTGCTTCTAGCTTCTGTGACGGGTGCCACCACCTTTGCCATGCGTCACTCTCCAACGGTGATCAAATTGAAAATCAGATTTGATTTCCTTTTCGATCTAATGACTTCGGGTGGTTTCGGCAAGTGCTAGTGTTTCCAGGCCAGTCGCCGCTCAAGGCTCATACTCAATCGCGACAGGACGAAGACAATCAGGATGAAGATCACCCCAACCGCCGTCAGATACTCGAACTGCTTGTAGGTGATCGATGCCTGGGCATTCGCCACATAGAGGATGTCTTTGACACCAATCACGCCCACGATCGCGGAATCCTTCAAGATGACAATGAATTGGTTCAGAAGGAGTGGAATTGCAGTCCGTAGCGCCTGCGGCCAGATAATGATCGAGTTTGTTTTCCAGGGTGACAGACCCATTGCGGCGGCCGCTTCCCATTGCCCGCCATCAATGGTGAGCAACACGGACCGATAGATTTCTGCAACGTAAGCGGTATTCAGAAGCGTCAGGGATATGATAGCGGCTGTGATCGGATCCATTTTCCAGCCTGTTGCTCCGGCGAGGGCAAAATAGACGAGCAGAACGTAAACATATGGCGATAGTGAGCGGAAGACCTGGATGTAGAGAAATCCTACCGCTCGGATGGCAGCAGATTTGCTCCTGAGAAGGGATATCACTAGCCCTCCGAAGACCATTGAAAGTGCGAGCGAGACGATTGCGATCAGGAATGTGTAACGAAGCCCGTAGAGCATGTCGGGCAGGTGGCTGAGGACAACGTACCAGCTATTCATGACCTTCAAGCCCCTTTGCCGTCATTGAGACGGTCTTCGACGACTTTGACCAGCAAAGATAAAACCAGCATCGTCGCGATGAGTAGGACGGCGACCGAGATATAGGCTTCGAACGGCCTATATTGGTTGAGACTGATGTCCTGGGCCGTGAAGACGAGTTCCGGGACAGCAACCACCGCCGCGTAAGTCGCCGCTTTGAAGCAGATCACGAAGACGTTCAGCAGGGGCGGGATCACGACCCGAATGACCTGTGGAAAAAGGATAGTGCGATTGATCCGGAGGTCGGAAAGACCGAGTGCCTTGCCGGCTTCAATCTGGCCGACGTCAATCGAATTATAGCCGGTCCTGAAAATCTCAGAAGCAAATGCCGAGCTCATGATGGCGATGGCGATGACTATCGCTTGAGGCCCCGTCAGTGCCAGGCCGAATTTTGTTGCGAGCCCGAAGTAAATCCACAACAGCAGCAGATACATCGGCAGGCCCCGAACGATCTGCACGTAGGTGTAAGACACTGCGCGTGCGATTTTCGAGCGGGAGGCCGAGCCAAGATAGGAGATAAACCCAATAACGCAGCCCAGCGCGAATCCCGCGAATGCGAAATAGAGATCATACCCTAATCCCCATAGGAACCGGGGCCATTGCGCCAGGATGATCGAGAAATCGAGGTTCATGACGTTCCCTTTTTCTTTACTCGGCTTCTTCTCCGGTACTGACTCAATCGATAAACCCGAGCGCCAGCTTCGTCAACATCATATATGATTTCATATTGCAAGACAGATAGATTCAAGTCATAGATGTCAAAAAGCGGTCCCAAGCGGTCGCGAAAAAGCAAATAATGGGAAGTCAGACATGCGGTTTTCAGGAAAAACGGTCCTCGTAACGGGGGTCGCAAGTGGGCTCGGGCGCGCCGTTGCGCAGGCACTGGCGAATGAAGGTGCGAGGCTTGTTCTCGTTGATCGCGCAAAAGATCAGCTGGAAAACTTGGTGCTGCTTCTACGCGGAGAGGGAGCGGACGTCGTCGAACTCGTTGGCGATGTTTCACAGGAGGAAACCTCACAGCAAGCAGTCGAACTGGCCCGGTCACGCTTCTCATCCCTGGACATCTTGATCAACAATGCCGGTATCAACCCTACAGGCACGATTTCGCAGACCGATCCCGCGATGTGGCAGCAGGCTTTGGACGTGAACCTAAAGTCGGCTTATCTCTTCTGCAGGCAAGCGATCCCGCACATGGTGGAGGCGGGCAAGGGTGTGATCGTCAACACGGCCTCTATCGCGGGTCAGCGGGCCTCGACAGCCGAGGCGGTATACGGCGTCTCGAAGGCCGGGTTGATCATGCTGACGCGTACCATCGCCCGGGACTACGGAGCAAAAGGGATTCGCGCAAATGCGATCTGCCCCGGCGTCCTTGAAAGTGTCATGGCAGACAGATTGACCCGAATGTCGGCCGAACAGGTCGCAGCTCGTGACCAGCGCTTTGCGCCGACGGTCCCTCTCGGTCGCCTTGGGACATACGAAGAAATCGCCAAAGCCACGCTATTCTTGGCGAGTGATGATGCCAGCTACGTGAATGGTGCGCAGCTGACAGTCGATGGCGGTCTTACCGCCTAGCAAAAGCTGTACCCCACGGATCGTGGGTTCCAGGCCGAAAATTTCATCGTGGAAACAACAAGGGGAATGCTCATGGATACGAAGCAAGATAATGGAATGCAGGCAAACCGCCGTTCGCTACTGACAGCAGGTTTGTTCGTGGGCGGCGCAGCTGCTGTTGCACTCGGTGCAACGACACCGGCCGCCGCGCAGGATGCCGCGAAGGAATCCGTCCTGGACAAAGCGATCCGCACCAAAAAAATCGTGGTCGCGGCGAGCCTCAAATATCCGCCAAACCTGTACATCAACGACAAGGGTGAGCCGGACGGCTACGAGATCGCTCTCATCCGTCGAATGATGAAAGATGTCTCGCCTGATATCCAGGTAGAATTCGCAGACATGGATTTCGGTCAGATGTTTGCAGCCGTCGAATCCGGCCGTGCCGATATCATGACAACGGGAACGATCTTGCCATCACGTTCGCTACGTGGCTGGTTTGCCGGCTGTGCCGTGACGTTTCAACCGGTCTACGTCGTTGGACGCGACGCGTCAGACTTGACTTTCGAACAGATGAACTCGCCGGAGTTCAAGTTCGCCGCTCTTCAGGGAAGCTCGCAGGAAGCGAAGATCCGGGCGCTCTACCCGAAGGCAAACGTCTCGGTATTCCCTGACCAGACGGGCGCCATCGGTCAGGTCATGTCAGGACGTGCGAACGCAACCTTGCAGTCGCTGTTCACGATCGTGAACACCAAGAAACAGGGTGTCGCGCTTCAGATAATCGGCAAGGAACCGGCTTATGTCGATCACAACACCTTCTTCATGCCGACGGGAGACATGAAGATGTACATGTTCGTGACCAACTGGTTGCTTTTCAATGCAGCAGGCGGAATCCTCAACTCCGTATTCCGTGAGTATGTCGGCAAAGATGCGATCGCCGCAGGCCTTCCTTACCTTGCGGTTGGTCCGGGCGGCAGCCCTCTCAAAGTGGACGCGTGAGATTCGTGTCGGGGCGGCCGAGTGGCCGCCCCGCTTCTTCGAGGGAGCGGAACATGGAAAATTCAGAAGAAAGAAAAACAGTCATCTCACTGCGGAATGCTAGCAAGTGGTTCCCCAGTCGCGACCTTCCCAATGTGAGGGGGCTGAATTCGGTATCGCTTGACGTTCTTGAAGGCGATGTCGTCGTCTTGCTTGGACCAAGTGGCTCAGGCAAAAGCACACTTTTGAGGTGTTTGAACCTGCTCAATATTCCTGACGAGGGCCAACTACGGGTCGGCTCCGTAGAATGGGATGCCAAAGCCTATTTTTCGGCACGCTCAAGAGAGCGCCGTTACAGCCGTGATTTTCAGCGGCTTCGTCGCGAGACGGGCATGGTCTTTCAGCACTACAATCTCTTCCCGCACATGACCGTTTTAGAGAACGTGATGTGTGGGTTGGTCCACAGCAAGGGCATGTCGAAAGACGAAGCGCGTGAGATCGCGCGCGAGGAGATCGTAAAAGTCGGTCTGGCCGACAGAGAAGGACATTACCCTGGGCAACTGTCGGGCGGTCAAAAGCAGCGGGTTGCCATTGCCCGCGCCATCGCCACCAAACCGCTGGCGATGTTGTTCGACGAACCCACGTCAGCCCTTGATCCTGAGCTGCGAGGAAGTGTTTTGGCGGTGATGCAAGATCTCGCCAAGGAAGGCATGACTATGGTCGTGGTCACGCACGAGATGGGTTTTGCGCGGGCAGTCGGCAACCACATCGTGTTTCTCGAAAGCGGTGAAATCATCGAGGAGGGACTTTCGAACGATTTCCTCGACAACCCAAAGACTGAACGTGCTCAACGGTTCCTATCTGAGATCGCTTGAAGTCTTAGGGCGCGCACGGTCACTCTGTCGGCAGAATTCGGAGGCTTCGATCCCGGAACAACATAAGAAAAGGGACGCCGGCGAACCCGGCGTCCCTTTCTTTTCTCGCGATCCAGGCTCTTACTGAAAAATGACCTGGATCGTCGTGTATTCCACCAGGCCCTCTTCAGCAAATTCTACGCCCAGACCGGAACCCTTCACGCCACCGAACGGCACGTTCGGCTGGATAGCTCCGTGCTTGTTGATCCATACGGATCCACATTCCAGCTGGCTTGCCACTTTCTTTGCTTTCGCAAGGTCTCTGCCCCAGACGGAACCACCAAGACCGTTCGGGTTGTCATTCGCGCGCCTGATGACTTCGTCGAGATCAGAATACTTGATGATCGGGAGAGCCGGCCCAAACTGTTCCTCGTCCACCAGACGATCGCCGTTATTAAGGTCCGCGACCAGCGTCACGGGATAGAAATTCCCAGGAGCGTTGTCGTCAGAATCCCCTCCAATGAGAATGCGCCCGCCACGCCGCTTCGCATCTTCCACCAGATCTTTGACCTTCTGGTACTGCATGCGGTTCTGGACCGGACCCAGGACACTATCTTCCGAAAGTCCATCACCGACTTTGACTGTCGCTGCAAAGCTTGTCAGCTCACGGCAAACGTCCTCGTAGATGTCCTCGTGAACATAAAGTCTCTTCAATGCCGCACAGGTTTGCCCGCCATTGATGAAAGCGCCCCAGAACAGTCCCTCGGCAATCTGGCGGGGATCGCAATCGGGCAGGACAATGCCGGCATCATTACCACCGAGTTCAAGAGTCAGGCGTTTCAATGTCGCCGCAGCGCCTGCCATGATTTTTTTGCCGGTCTCGGTCGAGCCCGTGAAAACGATCTTGGCAATACCAGGGTGGGAGGACATTGCGGCCCCGATGTCGTTTTCACCCGTCACACAATTCAACACACCTGTCGGCAGAACTGTGTTGAGCAGTTCGATCATCCGGATGGTGGACAGCGGGGTGAGCGGGGAGGGCTTGATCACAACAGTGTTCCCGGTTCGTATGGCCGGTACAATGTGCCAGATCGCAATCATCAACGGCCAGTTCCAGGGCGTAATTGATCCTACAACGCCCACCGGTTTGCGGTGCAGTTCCACCCGGCCCTGATTGTCATCCTGCAAAACCTTGACCGGCAGCTCCAGACCGGCAGTGTATCGCGCCCAAGCTTCGGCCCCTCCGAGCTCATACCGGGAGCCCATCCCATTCAGGGGTTTTCCCTGTTCCAGGGTGAGAAGCTGGGCCAGCTCCTCCGCATGATCGCGCAAGGTGTCAGCGATTGCGACACAGGCCTTCTGGCGCGTCGCGTCGTCAGCTTTGCTCCACTTTTCGTAAGCTGTTTGCGCCGCGGAAACCGCCTGGTCCAACTGGGCTACGGTTGCCTTTGGCGCTGCCCCCACGACTTGACCATCTGAGGGATTTAGCACGTCGAATGTTCCTTCAGTTGCGATCGACTGGCCGTCGATGACAAGCCTGTATTGCTGGTTCACCATGGGAAAACTCCTCCTATTTCCGTCGCTGAATTACTAAACATGTTAAGTAAATTAGCGAAAGAACGCAAGGGCGCAAACTCGACTAACGCGTCGTCGCCTTGTCCGTGACCTCGTTAAGCAATGCAACCAGGGCTTCGATCTTGTCGTGGCCAATGCGAAGCTCAAGCTCTTCATAAATTTTAAGACTTTCGGGCCGTACTTCTTCGAGGAGCTTAGCGCCTGCGTCATCAATCCGGACAAGCAGACGTCGGCCATCCGCAGCATCCTTCGTCGTCCTGATCAGCTTACGGTCCTCAAGCGCCTTGATCATCCTTGTCAGGCTGGGGGCAAGGAGAGCTGCACCTTGCGCCAATTCGGTGGCATCGATCTGCCCGCGTTCACTCAAGAGCCGCAGCACACGCCATTGCTGCTCCGTCACATTGTGCTGCGCAAGCATCGGTCGAAAATGGCCCATCACTGCTTCTCGCGCCTTCAACAGTGCGATTGGGAGTGCCTGGCGGGTGCTACGCAGAAGGCGAGGGTGATTTTTATCCTGATCCATATGAGGTGAATAAGTGAGAATTTACCGGCCCGTCAATATTCGATCAGGCCGAGATCACCCGACAGTGGGTTGACAAACACTCAATAATTGTTAACGTGTTAAGTATCTGAGGAGCGATAAATGCCACATTTCGTCATTGAAGGATCCGCGAACCTGAAACCGCGCGTCGATTTCAAATCGCTGTGTGAGGTCGTTCATAAAGCGATCCTCGACAGTGGGCTGTTCGAACGTGGCGCGGTTCGCGTCCGAGTTCTGCTTAGCGATGACTACGCGATCGCTGACCTCAACGAGCGCAATTCTTTCATCGACATGAGCTTTCGCATTGGCGCGGGCAGATCTGCCAAAGAAAAGAAGCGTGTTGGCAACGCGATCATGTCAGTCGTCAAGGCCGAGCTGCTGGACCTTTTCAGCGAGCCACATTTTGCTCTCTCCCTTGAGGTGCGCGAGATCGATCCAGCCCTGAGCTGGAAAGACAATGCGATCCATGCGCGCCTTCGGGCAGGAACTTAGAAAACACCATTGAACATTGGCTGAGCGAATGCTGCTGCATTCGAGATGGAGATCTCATGACGAATTTTGAAGACAACAAGAAAAAGGCCGAGGCCTATCTTGCCCGGTTTCGGACCGACGGCGTCCTCAATCACATTGCCGGAGAAGCTGTCCCTGCTTTAGATCGTGCTACGTTCAAGACAATCTCGCCCGTCGACTTGCAGCCTCTGGCGCAAGTCGCCCATGGCAAAGCGGCAGACGTCGATCGTGCTGCCAAAGCCGCATCCGGGGCATTTCCCGCCTGGGCGGCAATGCCTGGTGACGCTCGCAAGGCGCTCCTGCACAAAATCGCTGACGCGATCGTTGCCCGCGCCGAGGAGATCGCGTTCATTGAGTGCATGGACACCGGACAGTCGCTGAAATTCATGGCGAAGGCAGCGCTACGTGGCGCGGAGAATTTTCGGTTCTTCGCAGACCGAGCACCAGAAGCAAGAGACGGCAAATCGATCCGTATTCCTGGCCAGGTTAACCTGACAACGCGGAACCCAATTGGACCGGTCGGTGTGATCACCCCATGGAACACGCCATTCATGCTGTCGACCTGGAAGATTGCACCGGCCTTGGCGGCCGGTTGCACGATCGTCCATAAGCCGGCTGAATTCTCGCCGCTTACAGCACGCCTGCTGGTCGAGATTGCCGAAAGCGCCGGCCTTCCCAAAGGTGTTTGGAACCTCGTCAATGGTTTGGGAGAGGACGCCGGTAAAGCGCTGACAGAACATCCATTGATCAAGGCGATCGGTTTTGTTGGCGAAAGCCGGACGGGCTCAATGATCATGAAGCAGGGTGCCGACACGCTCAAGCGCGTCCACTTCGAGCTCGGTGGCAAAAACCCGGTCATTGTTTTCGCTGACGCTGATCTGGAGCGAGCGGCGGATGCTGCCGTATTCATGATCTATTCGCTCAACGGCGAACGATGCACGTCCTCATCCCGATTGTTGGTCGAAGAAAGCATCTACGGCAAGTTCACGGAAATGGTTGCCGAGAGGGCAAAACGTATCAAGGTCGGTCACCCGCTCGATCCGCAGACGGTCGTCGGACCTCTGATTCACCCTGTCCACGAACGGAAGGTATTGGAATACGTCGAGATCGGCAAAGCCGAAGGCGCAACTGTCGCCGCTGGTGGCCACAAGGTCGAAGGACCAGGTGGCGGATGCTACGTCGCTCCAACACTCTTTACCGGTGCCAACAATGAAATGCGGATCGCCCAGGAAGAGATCTTTGGTCCGGTTCTGACCGCAATCCCGTTCAGAGACGAAGCGGATGCTTTGAAGATCGCCAACGATGTGCAGTACGGTTTGACCGGTTATCTTTGGACTTCCGACGTGACGCGGGCTTTCAGGCTGACCGACCAACTTGAGGCTGGCATGATCTGGGTCAATTCAGAGAATGTCCGCCACCTGCCGACCCCGTTCGGCGGCGTCAAGAATTCCGGTATCGGCCGCGACGGTGGAGACTGGTCGTTCGATTTCTACATGGAAACCAAGAACATCGCTTTCGCCACGACTGCCCATGCGATCCAGAAATTGGGCGGCTGACAGGATTTCGCGACACTCTGGCTGCGTCAACAAAAGGCGCGGCCGCTTCGTAACAACAAAGCGCCGAACACGGGCTGTTTCGGCCCCGAGGAGGAAACCATGCCGCTCCCGCAATTCAATCTCTATCCAGCGTTCAACACGGTTCGGCTCAGCCATGTCGAATTCCTTGTTAAGAATCTTGCTGCCAGCCGTGCCTTCTATGTGGACATGCTCGGCCTTCAGGTAACAGACGAAGACTCTGATACTGTCTACCTGCGTGCCATGGAAGAACGCGGCCATCACTGCATGGTGCTCAAGAAGAGCGATACTTCGGCAATCAGCTACCTCGCCTTGAAGGTCTATTCCGAGGAAGATCTCGACAAAGCCAAGGTCTATTTCGATACAAAAAGTCACAAGACGGAATGGGTGGAGCGCCCTTTCCAGGGACGCACCCTGCGCACCCATGACAACTTCGGCATCCCGCTTGAATTTTACTTCAAAATGGATCGCCTGACGCCTATCCATCAAAAGTACGCGCTTTATCACGGGGTCAAACCACTCCGGATCGACCACTTCAACTGCTTCACGCCAGACGTTGACGCATCCGTGGCCTTTTACAACGACATTGGTTTCCGTGTTACGGAATACACTGAGGATGCAGAAAGCAAAAAACTGTTTGCCGCCTGGTTGCATCGCAAGGGTGGCGTCCACGACATGGCGTTCACAAACGGCGTCGGCCCGCGACTGCATCACACAGCATTCTGGGTTCCAACACCTTTGAACATCATCGATCTCCTCGATCTTATGTCAACCACTGGATACCTCGCAAACATCGAACGGGGTCCAGGCCGTCACGGCATCTCTAATGCATTTTTCCTCTACATCCTCGATCCGGACGGCCACCGCATCGAGATTTACTGCTCGGACTACCAGACTGTCGATCCCGATCTCGAGCCGATCAAATGGGACTTGAAGGATCCACAGCGTCAGACATTGTGGGGGGCACCTGCGCCGAGGTCTTGGTTCGAACACGGCAGTTTGTTCACCGACCTTCCAACCCAGGAGCCGCTTCTAAAGGCTCAACCGATCATCGCGCCCTGATCTCGTTGCGAACACAGACGGCGAGGGACATTGGCAAGTCCCTGTGTCCCTTTTCTCTTAGCCCACACGGAGTGACCAAGCGATGCACCCGAAAGACCCAACGTTATTCCGCCAGGCCGCTTACATTGGTGGCGACTGGATCGAAGCAAACGATACGGATGCCATTGCGGTCACAAACCCCGCAACTGGTGAGAAGATCGGCTCCGTTCCCAAGCTGGGGGCGGCAGAAGCACGTGCGGCGATCGCGCATGCCGAAGAAACGCAGAAGGAATGGGCAGCGCGAACCGCGAAGGAGCGTAGCGTAATCCTGCGCAAGTGGTTTGAGTTGATAATGTCCAACCAGGATGACTTGGCGCACATTCTCACACTCGAACAGGGAAAGCCGCTCCTCGAAGCAAAGGGTGAGATCGCCTATGGGGCAAGTTTCATCGAGTGGTTCGCCGAGGAAGCCAGACGCATCAACGGCGACATTATATCCGGCCATCAGCGAGACAAACGCATTCTGGTGATGAAGCAGCCGATTGGCGTCGTCGCGGCCATCACGCCGTGGAATTTTCCGAACGCGATGATTACACGAAAAGCTGGCCCGGCGCTCGCAGCCGGATGTGCAATGGTATTGAAACCCGCTGCTCAGACGCCATTTTCCGCGATCGCTTTGGCGGTACTGGGGGAGCGGGCAGGATTGCCGGCAGGATTGTTCAGCGTGATCACCGGTTCATCTCGCGAAATCGGCGCCGAGATGACCTCAAATCCCATCGTACGTAAACTCACATTCACTGGGTCGACGGAAGTTGGTGCCGAACTTTACCGTCAGTCTGCTCCCACGATCAAAAAACTTGGTCTGGAGCTGGGCGGCAATGCGCCCTTCATCGTGTTCGATGATGCAGATCTCGACGCAGCCGTCGAAGGCGCCTTGATCGCGAAGTTCAGGAACAATGGTCAGACCTGCGTTTGCGCCAATCGCCTGTACGTCCAGGATACGATCTATGACGCGTTCGCTGAAAAGCTGGCCAAAGCCGTTAGTAAGCTTCGGACCGGAAACGGGTTCGAGGAGGGTGTTGCGCTCGGACCCTTGATCGATGAAGCGGCTCTCAAGAAAGTCGAAGAGCACGTTCAGGATGCCGTATCGAAGGGCGCAATCGTCATTCAAGGCGGAAAAGCGCATGAACTTGGCGGCACCTTCTACGAAGCGACTGTTCTCACAGGCGTCACGCAAGACATGGCCGTGGCATCCGAAGAAACCTTCGGGCCTATCGCGCCGCTCTTTCGCTTCGAGAACGAGACTGATGTGGTTGAAAAGGCGAACGACACGGAATTCGGTCTCGCTTCCTATTTCTACGCAAAGGATCTGTCGCGGGTGTTTCGAGTTGCCGAGGCCCTCGAATATGGAATGGTTGGCGTGAATACCGGCCTGATATCCACTGCTGAAGCACCGTTCGGCGGCGTAAAGTCGTCCGGGCTAGGCCGTGAAGGCTCCAAATACGGCATCGATGACTACCTCGAGCTCAAATACGTATGCCTTGGTGGCATCACAACAAAAGAACAATAAAGGAAAGTCCGTATGCATCCCCGTTTTGCATCTTTTTCCAATTCCGGTCGCCAGGGTTACGGCCTAATCCGCGAAGATGGCGTGGTGGACCTGTCCGTCAGGTTCCGCCCGCGTTTTCCGACCCTGCGCGAAGTTATCGCCGCAGGTGCTTTGGACATGCTGGCCGAGAAAGGTCAATCGGCCCCCGTCGACTATCCCCTGGCTGCGGTTACATTGGACATTCCAATCCCGTCGCCGGAAAAGATCATCTGCGTCGGCGTCAATTTTCCGGACCGTAACGAGGAATACAAAGATGGGCAGACAGCGCCCACCAATCCGTCGCTGTTTATCCGCTTCCCGCGATCCTTCACGGGTCACGATCAGCCGCTGATCCGGCCACCGGAGAGCCCTCAACTCGATTATGAGGGGGAAATAGTTGTCGTCATCGGAAAAGAAGGCCGACGCATTCCAGAAAGCGAGGCTCTCTCACACATAGCGGCTCTGTCGCTCTGTAACGAAGGGACGCTGCGGGATTGGGTCCGGCACGCCAAGTTCAACGTTACCCAAGGCAAGAATTTCGATGCCTCGGGCTCGATTGGGCCATGGATAGTTCCTTATACTGACGAAAGTCAGCTAGCGGACATCAAGCTGGAGACGCGGGTCAATGGCGAGGTCCGCCAGAGTGATCGGACCAGTCGAATGATTTTCTCATTCCGGAAGATCATCAATTACGTCTCAACCTTTACGACACTCGTGCCAGGCGACGTGATCGTCTGCGGAACACCTACTGGCGCTGGAGCACGCTTCGATCCGCCAATTTGGTTGAAGCCGGGCGATATCGTTGAGGTCGAGGCCGACGGTATCGGTCTGTTGCGCAACACCATTGCCGACGAGAGGATCTGAGATGCTGTCCACCGCAGACATAGAAACAGCTGTTGCCGCGCTGGACGAAGCCGAACGGACTCGCGTTCAGACCGGGCTTTTGTCACTTCAGCATCCGGACATGGTGATGGATGATGCCTATGCGATCCAGTCTGCGTGGGTGAAAAAGAAAGTTTCCGACGGACGTCAGGTGGTGGGCTGGAAAATTGGTCTCACATCCAAGGCGATGCAATATGCCCTCAACATCAACATTCCAGACTCTGGGGTATTGCTGGACGACATGGTCTCTGCGGACAGTTCGGTCGTCCCAAAAGACCGATTTATTCAGCCGAGGATCGAAGCTGAAATCGCCTTTATCATGAAAGCGCCTCTAAAAGGGCCGAACGTGACCGTCTTCGATGTGCTCAATGCCACCGATTATGTCACTCCAGCCCTCGAAATTCTCGACACGCGGATTCTTCGGGTGGATCCCCAGACGAAAAAAGCCCGTAACGTCCTCGATACGATCTCTGACAATGCTGCGAACGCCGGCATCGTAACGGGCGGCCGCGCTGTGCACCCGGATCAACTGGATATGCGTTGGATGGGTGCCATCGTGTCTCGCAACGCGGAGGTCGAAGAGACTGGGCTTGGCGCGGGCGTCCTCAATCAACCTGCTCGTGGTGTTGCGTGGCTTGCCAATCGGCTGTCGCAATATGGAGACGGAATAGAAGCAGGGCAGGTGGTCCTCGCCGGCTCGTTCATTCGACCGATTGAGGCCCGTCATGGAGATACGATCGTAGGCGATTTCGGGCCTTACGGAACTGTAAGCCTGCATTTCGAATAGGGGAAAACCATGCCAGCTCCAATCAACACCTTCAAAAGGGCGCTTCAGGAAAAGCGGCTTCAGACCGGATTCTGGCAAGCTCTGGCAAATCCTTACACCGTCGAAATATCGGCCGACGCCGGCTTCGACTGGCTCCTTCTCGATGCCGAACATGCACCAAACGACATCCCGCTCCTGGTCGCCCAATTGCAGGCGATGAAAGGTTCAGCCAGTCATGCGGTTATCAGGCCGCCAATCGGCGAGACATACATCATAAAACAGCTGCTCGACATCGGCGCGCAAACACTCCTGATCCCGATGGTTGACAGCAAAGAGGTCGCCGAGAATTTGGTGAAAGCCGTGTCTTATCCCCCACGCGGCGTCCGGGGCGTTGGTGCCGCGCTGGCTCGTGCCTCACGCTTCAACCGGATTCCGGACTACCTCCAGACAGCCAACGACGAAATCTGTCTCTTGCTTCAGATCGAAAGCCGCACAGGCCTGGCAGCGCTGGATGAAATCGCATCGGTCGATGGAGTGGACGGCGTGTTCATTGGACCAGCGGATCTCGCAGCCGACATGGGCTTTCTTGGCAAGCCTGGAGCCCCGGAAGTCCAAAAAGAAGTTGAGAAGGCTCTCCAGCGCATCCAGTCCCATGGAAAAGCTGCAGGTATTTTGACTGCCGATCTGTCACTTGCCAGACGTTATGTCGATCTCGGCGCAACATTCGTTGCCATTGGAAATGATGTCACTTTATTTGCGAACGCCACGACGCGGCTGATTGAAGAATTCGGACGCACCGCCTCCAGCCAGGGTTCTGCGAGCGCAGGGAGCGTGTACTGATGTCGTATCCTGAAAAATCCAGGGCGGACCGTGTCGCCCTGAAGCAAGACGGATTGCTGTGTTTTCTTCTGCTGCTCGTCGCATCGGCTATCCTTACAATATGCTCCCTCATACTGGCTTATCGTTCGGATGCTTTTTCCGTAACGATCGCTCCAGCAGTCGTTGGGATGATTCTTATGACAATTGCATTCACCAAATTCGCGCTTGAGGCGTCGCTTTGGCGGAGAAGGCGCTATCTTCTTCCGGCAGCTTCAATCGCCGGGATGGTTATGGCGTCCGGTTTTGCCATCGCAATCGCGGATCGGGTAGCTATATCGAAGGTAGCCGATAGCCTGCTTCTGTCGTTGTAGTTGATCCCGCTAGGTCTGAATAATCTGTAACGGGAGTTCAGTGCTCTTCTTAATGGTCCGCAGGACGATGCTTGAGGTGACCGACGCGAGTCCACCCGTGACCTTGATCATACGTTCCAAAAAGATGCTGAGGTGGTCAAGGTCGCTAGCCACGATCTTCATCAGGAAATCCGCATCGCCCGTCTGGGAATAGCATTCCAGAATCTCCGGTGCTGTTTCGATGAAGCGGTGCAGTTGAGCATTCCCTTCCTCTGTGTGGGACCGAAGACTAACCAACGTGTGCGCGACAACGGAAAAACCGAGTTTTTCTGGGTTCAAGATCGCTACAACGTTCTGGATCAAACCCTCGCTTCTCAGCCGGTCAAGCCGCCGCGAGCATTGAGCTGCTGACAGATTGACGACTTGCGACAGCTCAGTCTGCGTCAGCTCAGCATTGCGTTGAATAGCCGCGAGGAGACGGACATCGAATAGATCTAGAGGGTGTGACTTTGATGTCATGTCGAAATGTCTGCATGCTTTGCGGAAATCTGATGGTTTTCATGCAGGATAATATCTCTATCTGCTGAAAATTACAAACATACCTCACTAAAGCACCTGTAGGCTTACGCCACGTTCTTAGGAGGTAGACAACATGTTTGAGAAACTCACCGCGCAACCAGCCGACAGCCTGCTTGCGCTCATCAAAGCGTTTCAGGCCGATCCAAGAGGCTACAAAGTCGACCTCGGCGTCGGCGTCTACAGAGACGAACAGGGGCGAACACCAGTCATGCGGGCCGTCAAGCTCGCTGAAAAGCAGCTCCTCGAGACCCAGGACAGCAAGCGGTATCTCGGGCCTGAAGGGGACCTGAATTTCGTCAACCTCATGAAGCCGATTATTTTCGGCGCAAATCATGATGCCGGCAACGTTGTGGGCATCCAGACGCCAGGTGGAAGCGGCGCTCTGCGACTGGGCGCTGAACTCATCGCCTCTGCCACGCCCGGCGCGAAAGTCTGGCTTGGCACACCAAGCTGGCCCAACCATGCTCCGATTTTCGAGTCGGCGCGCTTGACCGTGAAAGACTATCGTTTCGTCGACCTTGCCAAGCAGCAAATCGACTTCGATCGTGTTTTGGAGGCACTCGACGCGGCGCAGGCTGGTGATGTGATCCTGCTCCACGGCTGCTGCCACAACCCAACTGGCATTGATTTTGATATCGACCAATGGAAGCAGATCGCTGCAAAGCTGGTTGAGCGCAAACTCCTTCCCTTCATCGATCTTGCCTACCAAGGACTGGGCGACGGCCTCGAAGCGGACGCAGAGCCAACCCGCCTTATCCTCGCGGCAGTAGACGAAGCGCTTGTCGCCTATTCGTGTGACAAGAATTTTGGTCTTTATCGCGAACGTGTTGGTGCCCTTTACCTTGTCAGCCGCAATGCGGACCAGCTTAAGATTGCCGACGGCAACATGGCTTCGTTGGCTCGTGTCAACTGGTCGATGCCCCCGGACCACGGGGCGGCCATCGTACGCGTGATTCTGGAGAGCGCGGAGCTAACCGAAATCTGGAAGCAGGAGCTGGTTGAAATGTGCGCTCGGGTCAATGGTAACCGCGCCGCCCTTGCATCTGCCCATCCGGAACTGGGCTTCATCGCGAACCAGCGAGGGCTTTTCTCCAACCTGGCGATGTCGAAAGAAACGGCGGTCGCATTGCGCCACAAACACGGAATCTACATGGCGGATTCCGGTCGCATGAACCTGGCGGGGATGCAGCCCTCCGACGCTGGCGCGATCGTCAAGGCTCTGTCGGCAGAAGGCACGCTGAGCACCCGCTCGGCGGCCTGAGCATCCCCAAAAACCAGGTTTGGAAATCATTATGAAGAACAAAGAGACCACAGGGCAGGCCATCGCTCGTTCACTCGTCGAAAACGGTGTTGACACTGTCTTCGGCATTCCCGGCGCCCACATGTATGACTTCAACGATGCTCTTTATGAAAAGCGCAACGAGATCCGCTTCATCCATACCCGCCACGAGCAGGGCGCGGGATACATGGCATACGGATACGCGAAGTCCACTGGACGCATCGGTGCCTATACGGTTGTGCCCGGTCCAGGTGTTCTCAATTCCGGCGCCGCCCTATGCACAGCCTATGGGGCGAATTCCCCGGTTTTGTGTTTGACGGGCAATATCATGTCCCACTTGATCGGCCAGGGTCGGGGCCAGCTCCACGAGCTCCCGGATCAGTTGGCGACCATGCGTGGGATCACGAAGGTCGCAGAGCGGATTGATCATCAGTCCCAGACCGGAACGGTCATGGCCGAGGTGATCGGAAAAATGCTCTCCGGACGTCAGGGACCCGGAGCGGTCGAGGCGCCTTGGGATGTCTTTGGAATGACAGGCCCGGAGCTCGATCTTCCTGAAACCAGACGCGCCGCGGACCCGCAGGTCAATCCTGACAGTATTCAGGCCGCTGCTGCTATCCTGGCAAACGCCAAGAATCCGCTTATCATGGTGGGCGGTGGCGCTGTTGATGCGGGTGCGGAAGTTTCCGAATTGGCCAAAGCGCTTAATGCGCCGGTTACGTCCCATCGATCTGGAAAAGGCGTGGTAAGCGACGACCACCTGAACTATCTCAATTTTGTCGCCGCGTTCGATTACTGGAAAGACACCGATGTGCTCATCGGTATTGGCAGCCGTCTTGAGCTCGAATTCATGCGGTGGAAGTGGCTCCCGAAGGGCCTCAAGGTGATCCGGATTGACATCGATCCAACGGAAATGGTTCGGTTGAAGCCGGACGTCGGGATTGTCGCGGATGCAAAGGCTGGAACCGCGGCTTTGACCGAAGCCCTCGGCACAACCGGCAGCGCACCACGGACCGAAGAGTTCGCGGAGTTGAATCGGAACGCGAAACAGCGGTTCTCCGCCGTTCAGCCTCAGGTCGATTATTTGAACGCGATCAGAGAGGCGTTGCCGCGGGACGGTTTCTTTGTTGAAGAAATCAGCCAGATGGGCTTCACCGCCCGGTTTGCTTTTCCTGTCTACGGTCCTCGACAGTACGTGACATGTGGCTATCAGGACAATCTTGGTTTCGGCTTTAATACCGCGCTTGGAGTCAAGGTCGGCAATCCGGACAAGGCAGTCGTTTCAGTCTCGGGCGATGGTGGCTTCATGTTTGGTGTGCAGGAGCTGGCCACAGCCGTGCAGCATAACATCGCGGTCGTCGCAATCGTGTTCAACAACAATGCCTACGGAAACGTATTGCGCGATCAGAAGCAAGCCTATTCCGGCCGGTACATTGGCTCAGACCTTACCAATCCTGATTTCGTAAAACTCGGCGAGAGTTTCGGCGTGAAAACATATCGCGTGTCGTCCCCAGGTGAACTGAAATCGGCTGTCAGCGAGGCTCTGGAGCTGAACGCTCCCGTTCTCATCGAAGTGCCAATCGAGAAGGGATCCGAAGCAAGCCCCTGGCCCTTCATCCATCCCGCACCGCCTACTGCATAAGAAGTCATTCAACTGGATTTCAAAATGACAGACATCTATTCCGGGCCCGTCTTTGAGATGGCGAGGATCCAGTTCAATCGTATTGCTGACCGTCTGGATCTCCCAGACGGTCAGCGCAATCGCCTTCTCTATCCGAAAAGGGCGATAACGATCTCTTGTCCTATCCATCTCGACAGCGGCGAAGTCGCGGTCTTTCAGGGCTATCGCGTCCAACATCACTTGACCCTCGGCCCCACAAAAGGTGGGAGGCGATTTGCAACGAACGTTGATATCGGTGAAGTCGCGGCCTTGGCCGTTTGGATGAGTTGGAAATGCGCGCTTGTCGGACTTCTTTCAATTCGTGAGCTGGAAGCTCTGTCGCGCAGGTAGATGCAAGAGATGATTCCTTTTGTAGGCCCGCACATCGATGTGATGGCCCCCGACATGGGAACAAATGAGCAGGTGATGGCGTGGTTCATGGACACGTACTCCATGCACCAAGCAGAACTGTAAGTGAGATCGTCACGGGCAAACCGGTGAGTGCCGGAGGTATCCGGGGGCGGCGATCACAATTGGAGTGCAGCGCATTACCGACGCCAAGCAATCTCGGGGACTCTTTCCTTGACGAGTGACTGAGAAAATAGGGCGATCTTATCCCTCATAAAGCGAGTTCGTAATGATCAGGCGCAACATCGTAATAGTGGGGGCCGGCTTCGGCGGCCTTCAGGTCGCCAAGCAGCTCCGTGGCCTGGAAGTCGACGTGACGATAGTCGATCGGCGAAATCATCATCTTTTTCAGCCGCTTTTATACCAAGTTGCCACGTCGGTCCTAGCAACTTCAGAGATCGCATGGCCAATTCGGCAGATGTTCCGAGGAAGTCCCAATGTACGCACGTTGCTTGGCGAGGTTGTTGGGATCGATCGCAATCAGCAGGTCGTATCATTAGCAGACGGGACTGTTCTTGCCTTCGACACCCTCGTTTTGGCGACTGGTGCGCGGCACATGTACTTCGGTCACGATGAATGGGAAATGCCCGCTCCAGGGCTAAAGACACTTGAAGATGCAACGACTATTCGGCGTCGAATCCTCATGGCTTTCGAAAAAGCAGAGGTCGAACGTGACGAAGAGCGCCGCAATGCACTGCTCACATTCTGCATTGTCGGGGCTGGCCCAACAGGGGTTGAGCTAGCCGGTATGATCGCGGAGCTTGCCCAGCGAACGCTAGTCGATGAATTCCGGGCTATCGATAGTCGAGCAGCTAGAGTCTTGCTTATTGAGGCGGGGTCAAGACTTCTTCCCACGTTTTCGGAGGATCTGTCTTTCTACGCTGAGAAATCCCTGAGCAAGCTGGGCGTCGAAATCCACAAAGGCCACCCAGTCACGGCTTGCACCTCAACCGGCATAAATGTCGGTTCAAGCTTTATCGCTTGCGAAACAATCATTTGGGCAGCGGGTGTGAAAGCATCTGATGCAGCGCAGTGGTTAGGGGTTCCAAACGATCGCGCCGGGCGTGTGATCGTGAAATCTGATCTAACAATTGACGGCGCAACGAACATCTACGTGATCGGCGATACTGCAGCCGTTGTATGGAAAGACGGTGCAAATGTTCCGGCAATCGCGCCGGCTGCGAAGCAGCAGGGATATTACGTAGCTCGGCGCATTCGAGCGGAGTTGTTAGGCAAAGCTTCGCGTGATGAGTTCAGGTATCGCCATCTTGGAAATCTGGCCACGATTGGACGCAACTCAGCGGTAATCGAATTTGGTAATCTTAAAATTCGAGGGTGGCTTGCCTGGTGGATCTGGGGCGTCGCCCATATCTATTTCTTGATCGGTACGCGGAGTCGCCTAGCAGTTGCGATGAGTTGGCTCTGGATATCCTTCTCGCGCCAGCACAGTGCTCGCTTAATTACACAACGAGACATCGTTTCTCTCGCTCAGAAGCCAACAAGCAGCGTCAGATCGGTGCCATAGTGGGCGTCGCGTGTATGCATTTGGCCCCAGGGGCGAGGGGCTTATTCTCGTAGCTCATCATAGCGTAAGTCCTCGGATGAATGCCTCGCGGATATCGGCGTCGGACGCGACTTCGCTCTTCGTCCGCGGCTTCTCGATCCAGCGTAGTCCGTCATGACGCCGTTCACGAGGTCGACGATATGCGGCTCCGGGACCTCATTGGCGAACCCAACGAATTGCCTGATCTGACCGTAGACCTGGCCGTCGATTTCCTTCGGCACAATCTGGATCGTCGCACGGCGGCCACCGTCCTCGTGACGGACACTGTAGAACTCATGCCCGCCGACCAGCAGGTCTTCGTCGTATGACCCGCGCCCGATGCAGTGTGCCATCTCCGCGCCTTCGACGTCGAACGCAGCAGGTGAGAGGAGGCGGACCAGCGAATACCCGGCACCGAGGTCGATCTGGTGGCGCTCGTCGGCGGACGTCAGTGTGAGATAGTGAGGCAGCGGCTGGCGCTGCTTGCGGCGCTCGCCCTTGTCTGCTTCGTGCAGCAGGCGCTTGATTGTGCCGCACTTCATGAGCTTCTTTGGACACCCATGATCGTCCAGGTTGAACCGCACCGGGTTTGCCGGAGGCTCCAACTTTTGAGAGAGTGGAGCCGATATGAGCAAGACAACCAACAAGTCTTCACCTGAAGTCCGCGACCGTGCCATCCGTATGGTGCTGGATCACGAAGCAGAACACCCGTCGCGATGGGCTGCCGTTTCATCTATCGCGGCCAAGATGGGCTGCTCGCCAGCCACGTTGCATGAATGGGTGAAGAAGACCGAGGTCGACAGCGGCAAACGAGCAGGCTTGCCGAGTGATGTGGCCGAGAAGATGAAGGCTCTTGAGCGGGAGAACCGTGAGCTTCGTCAGGCCAACGAGATTCTGCGCAAGGTGTCTGCCTATTTCGCGATGGCGGAGCTCGACCGCCCCTTCAAACGATGATCTCGTTCATCGACGAACACCGTGTTCGGGGTTGAGCCGATCTGCAGACTATTGCCGATTGCCCCGTCAACTTACTACGAGAACCTCGCCAAGCGCTTGGATGTGGACCGCCTGTCGGTCCGCGCCCGCAGCGATATCACCCTGAAGATCGAGATACGTCGTGTCTTTGAACAGAACTTCCGGATCTATGGCGTTCGCAAGGTCTGGCGGCAATTAAAGCGGGAAGGCTTCGACGTCGCCCGCTGCACTGTCGCTCGGCTGATGAGGTCGATGAGCCTGCAGGGCATCATTCGCGGAAAGCCGATCCGCACGACGTTCCCGGACAAATCGGCTCCGAGCCCACTGGATCGTGTGAATCGCCAGTTCAAAGCTCCTGCGCCAAACAGGCTGTGGGTTTCAGACTTCACCTATGTCGCCACCTGGCAGGGCTTCGTCTACGTGGCCTTTGTGATCGATGCCTTCGCCCGTCGCATCGTCGGCTGGCGAGTGAGCCGGACGGCACACGCGGGTTTCGTCCTTGATGCTCTGGAGCAGGCGCTTCATGATCGGCGTCCCGTTCACGGCGGTGGCCTCGTGCATCACTCCGACAGAGGCGTTCAATACGTGTCCATTCGCTATTCCGAACGATTGGCTGAGGCAGGCATAGAGCTGTCCGTCGGGAGTGTTGGCGACAGCTATGACAATGCTCTCGCCGAAACGATCAACGGTCTCTACAAAGCAGAGGTCATCCATCGACGAGGGCCGTGGCGCAACGCCGAGGCGGTCGAGTTCGCTACCCTGGAATGGGTCGATTGGTTCAACCACCGGCGAATTCTCGAGCCCATCGGAAACATTCCCCCAGCCGAAGCCGAGGAGCAGTATTACGCCATACTGGACGCACCAGCCATGGCCGCATAACTTAAACCAAAGGAGGCGCGTTCCTCTCCGGACAAAATCAGGGTTGTTGATCTCGACCGACAAATCCGCAACATCCTTATCCTCGGCCCCCGGATGTCATTCGATCCCCCAACGGCCCGCTACATCGAGTTCGAATTCGATACGGGATGCGGAGAAGTGATCGAGTTGACCGCGATGACCGGCAGCGTGGAAGGAACCGAGCTTTCGGGGCTTGCGAACAGGGCCTATTGCGCCCGATAGGCGAATGTCTGACTGGCGGCACTCAGGGGACATTGTGGCGTCTGAAATTCCCTCTATTTCTTCCGTCAAATTGATCACGACGGCAAAGGTTAGCCAATGGGATGGGATGCACTCGCTCGATGGGGAGAAGACGCGGTTCGCATCGAACCACTGGCTGGTGGATCGGCCAACGACGTGTGGAGCGTTCGCGTCCACGGTCGGATCGCCGCCGTCGGGCGTCTCGGCTCCAGGAGTGACGCTGGCCTCGCATGGGAAACAGACCTGCTCCGATACCTCGACCGTAAAGGCATGACCGTTCCTGTGCCGATCCCGACGACCGACGGCCGCATGTTCGCGGACGGTCTGGTGGTGATGAAATACATGGAGGGCGGACCGCCGGAGACGAAGTCCGACTGGCGTCGCGTCGCCGAAGCGCTCCGGGAACTGCATCGATTGACACAGGGCTGGCCGCAGCGCCCAGATTGGCGGTCGTCGATCGACCTCCTGCAAGCCGAGACCGGAACGAGGATCACCCTCGCCACGATGCCGCCCGAGGGTGTTCTTCGATGTCGAGCAGCGTGGGCACGGCTCATCGGGCGTCGGACATGCGTTGTCCACGGCAACCCAAATAACCCGGGCAACGTCCGCAAGACCGCAGACCGGGTCGCGCTGATCGACTGGATGAGGCGCACGTCGACGCCCCCGACCTTGACCTAGTGCGTATGACATCGCCGCATAAGCGTCAGCCGCATGGGAGGCCGCCGTCTGCTGGAAGGATGACTACGCGGTCAAGCGTCTTGCCGAAGTTCGTGCGGTCTGAGCGGTCTCGGCGGAGCGGCGGGTCGCACCATACAGCAACATCCGGACACCGCATTTTCATCAGACGCCACGAGCCGATGCCTCCGCGATGACCTGGGCTACCACTTCATCAAAGGACATAGCTGCTTGCCATTGACCTCCCGCTCGAACCCATGGTGCATGGAGCCTATGCGTTCAAAGCTTGGGCATAGCGACGGACTTAGCGTCGAACTCCGCTTGCTTCCTCATCAGCAGATCGAAGTCCGCCCGAGCCGACCTCGCCCGAAGATTGAGGTCTACGAACGTGACTTGGAGGGAACGGACCCCGTCAGGATACCCGTAGGCTGTTTGGATTCGCGCAGAGACGACGACGTCTGCCCCGAACTTTGTAGCCCGTTCGTAGTCTGCGGTCTTGGAGATGTTATAGCCTCCGTGTACCCCGCCAGCGCCGCCGCTTGGCCCACCGTCGTAGGCAGTGGTGCAGATTTCGTACTTCTCGGTGCACTCGCCCTTGCCTCCCAAATACCAGAACATAGCCTCGTTGCCTTTTTTGAAGGGCTCGGGATTGACGACACTCGGGGGGCCATACTTCTGGATGAGCTGGGCCTTGATCGCGTCGACGGTCGGAAGGCCATTTTCGACTTTGAAGTTGACGATACGGTTCGCCGCGAATACCCGGTTGCCCGAGACAGGGGATGTCAGATACACCTCGGCTTTGCCTGCTTTGAGAATTTCGCCGCCTTCGTAGTAGACATCGAACTGCTGTGACTGGACCTGACGAGTCCCGATCTTCATGTTGAACCGATCGATCTTATCCTCGCCGCCGTAGTCCTTGCCGAGGATCGAGAGAGCATCCGCGGCGGCCATTCCCGACCTGATGCTGATGATGTCGACCTGCTGCGCCGATTTGCTGACGGCGGACTGTCCCACCGTGTCCTCGATGGTGTAGCTGTCAACGGCGTAGACCGAGGTGGCTGCGGCGGTCGTGACTGTGATGGCGAGCAGAGCTTTGATGATCATCCGGGGACTCCTGTTGATACCGGAGACCTCCGTATCCCGAACCGCATTACGTTCCGTTAAATCGTCTCGATCGATTTTAGCGACGATGCGGTTTCCGGGTGTTTTCAACGAGCACAATCGACCAAGCCATGGCCATTGCGAAAATCAGAAAGGTTAGCGCCGTTACGGTCGCACCTTCTACGATGCTGCGGTCGTTTCCATAATCCCGCCAATTGCGTGCATTGCGGTGGATCGATAGGCGAACTGACGAAGATCGCTAACTACCCTTAGCCGGACAGCAGGTGTGCGATGAAACAGAAGCAAAAAAGTGATCCTCGGTGGCAGTTGAGCCCAGATGGATCATAAATCAGCATAGACTCGGCGGGTTGCTCGCTCATTCACGAGCAGGAGATCATCTACCAGCTACGATGGAGTAACATATGTTAGATCGTTGGGTACACCCGGTTTCGGTCGATGAAGCCGGAGTTGTGCCTCGCCTTTGCAGATTCGCGTCGTCGGAACGATCAGGTCGTTGTTCATCATGATGTGCCGGGTTGGGAACAGTTGTACAGTTGTGCAGCATTTTGCAGGACGTGTTTCCAGAGGCGGATCGCCACTGGCGTAGCAAAGCAGCTCATGACCACACAAGCTTCGATCAGTATCTGACCGTAGCATCCGTCGCGCCCATATTTACAGGAAACCCAACGACGGTTTGGCCCAATAGCATTTGGCTTTATCCTGCCCGTCCATCGACCTGCCCGTCATGAACGAACAGAAGCCCTTGGTCACACATCTTAACCCGCCGGATAGGCAAATGGATCGACAGCATTTCGCTTGCGGGTCTCGATGAGTGAGGCGATGGTCGCCCAATTTTCCGCTCCGGCGTCAAGTCCGGCGAGGAGAGCATTCTTCGGGTTGGCGCGATCGGCCTGATGGTTCGTCCGGCGGCATTGTTGTCAATCTCGACGCGGCCGTTGGTCAGGAAGGTGCAAAGGCGATCCCAGTATTTGGCGATATAGGCGAGCGCTTCGCCGAGTGTCGACCTGCCAGCGACGCGAGCGCGGTGATGCGTGAACCACGTCCGCATGTCGGTGATCAATGGCGCTGATCGTTGAAGCGCCGCAGAGATATAGCCGCCTACGGGGACGGCGGAACTCTCAGAATTGGAGGCGAACAGGATATCCGCTTCGACAGCAAGCGCCAGGGGTGGAACTGCGCCCTTTAGAGTTCTGGAGCGGCCACCTTCACGCTGTCGAACTTGGCCTGCTCGGCCTCCACAAGGGCGATGTCTGCCTTCGCGGAAAGCGAGCGGCGTTTCAGATCGGTGAAAGATACCGTTATTCCGAAGACGCGATCACTACCGTCGTTGTTATGAATGTGTGCGACCAGCACCACGTCACTGCCAGCCGTCGCCGTCTTGGAATACATATCCGCCTTGGCCGGTGTGTAGGCGAAATCGTTCACCGAAGGCCCGGTCGTGTGCGTCACTTTATTGCAGATGTCGGACAGATTGCCGACGATGCTGTCGAACTGCTTAAGTTCGCACTTGCCTGCGCCGCCGAGATACCACATGAGCGTGACCGTCTTGCTCTTCTTGTTGATGTATCTGGGGTCGGGCAGAATATCTTCACGCTTGCTCGGATCGCCATACTTCTCGACGAGGGCCGCGATGGATTTTTCGAAGTCGGGGCGTTCTTCCGCATTCCAGAATTCAAGATTGCGGGACGCCGAAAAAACCTCGTTTCCAGCGCTGGGCGAGGTGAGGTACACGTTGATCTCTTCCTTCTCCCGCTGCCAGAAATAGTAATAGCTGTCGAAGCTCTCCGACGAGACGGTCCGGTTGCCGATGCTGGTGGTCGAACCTCTGACTTCTTTGCCAGGCTTGCGGTCCTTTAGGAGCTTCAATGCCGCATCGGCCTTCATGCCGGGAGCGAAGCCGATGATGTCGATGCTTCGACCTTGGAAATCATAGGCCGGGACGTTCACCGTCTGCGGAATAGCGAAGTCTTTGGCGGAAACCTGGGAGGAAACGGCAACGGCGGCAAGGGCGGCGAGAAGGAAAGGCTTCAGGGACATGCATTACTCCGGTACTGGTGTCTTTATTTCTGGCTAGCATCCCGAAATGATACAGGGGTTAATGCAGCCCGATCGATTTTACCGATTTGCACGTTTTCTTCGAACAAGGGGCGGTCTGTCTGGGGCCGACTAGGTCCAGTGGGTATGGGAATCGCGCGATTTGATCCAGATCAGGCAAGCACCCGATGTCCCCAGGGCGCTCAGGGCTGTGTCCCGAGAAGTTCTCGAACATCATGCGGCTCTGACTCGCCTCGGCGACCAGTGCTTCCGCGTGTTCCGGCTTCGTCAAACATCGCCTTCCGCGTCGCCGGTGACCCCACAACTGTGCGATGGGTGTTAGCAGATATGAGAGTGAGGAAGCCGGCTCGACCACCGGCTGCGGTGCGCCGTTGTCGTCGTCTTCCAGTGCCCGTGTGGGATCGGGGAGCGCCATCGATCGCCGCAACGGGCCCGTCCGCGAAGCCGAGACATCTTCGTGCTCAGGCCGGTCTCATCGATGGGCGGAACTCTTTATATCTGGCGAGCACTTGGTCGGCGTTCACGCCAAGTTTCATGCCTGCGATGTCGAATTCTGCCGCTTGCGCTGTCGCTACGGTGCATAGCACCATAGCTATGGTAATGCCGATTTTCACTTGAGACTCCAGGGAATAGAGTTAGCCGAATTCAGCGACGATACCTTGACCAGACCTGCCACGCGCTACCAGCCTGAAGCAGAGCAAGCGCGAAGCAACCACCTGCCAAGGATACGCCGCCCATCGACGAAAACGCTCGAGCGTTCGCCGAACCCATAATCATCGACATCTGCTGGTTTGCATTGTTGATCTCGTTGAACCCATTCAGGAGCGTCACGGTTGCGTAGAGGACCACGCCAACGGTGATGACCAGTCCGGAAATTTCAAGGGTTCGGATATGCGGCTGCGCTTGAGGGGCGAAACGTCCCGCGAACCCAGCCATGAAGGCCAGGGGGAGGAGGAACGCGGCACCTCCCAGGAAATGTGGCGAAGCAAGTGTCAGCCCGCCGCCAACACCCATCATACGGACATTGATGAGCGGAAGTGCAACAGACACCAATGAAAGCACGGCAAGCCCTGCCGATAGCAAAATTCCCGCTTTTTTGGTGGAATAGGAGTTTTCTTGAACGGTCATCACAAACAGCCCCTGATGATGAAACAGAAAGGAGAGCAATCGCCCTCGAAGAGCAAAATCGCACATAGGTCTTAGATTTGCGGAAAACTGGGAGGGGGATTCTACCCTCGTTGAGGCCTGTCTGCGGCGCGAACTCTTGTATAGTTAATGCCCGTTGACAATCTTGAACGGCATCCGCATGGGATTTCATGGTCGCGATCCCTACGGCTTCCCCATTGGATCCTTGAACCCCTTCATCCAATCCGGATCGGACTCGGTTTCGTAGATTGATCTGGCGTAGTCGTTCTGCTCGCGCTTTTCCTTCTCCGCGATGTCCACATAGAGCAGTCTGGCGTTTGGCGATTTTATCGAATAGCCGATGACATCGCATCCCTTCTTCGCGCGCACGGGGGCGGCACCCGTCATCACATATCCTGGAAGGGCTGGGTCGTATCGGCCAGATGTCTTGTAGAAGATGAAGCTGCAGCCCTTCTTGTAAACGTAGGCCGTCCCCTCAATCGTTCCTCGACGCTGGATGCGTCCGGTGAACACTGGATCCCCAGGACGAACCAGGTCCCCCATGCGGTCGCTCGGTGTATCGTAACGGATATCGTTGTGGTCGTAGTTCACGATAATCAGCGAGCCGTTGTGGTCAAACATCTCGGCTGATGCTGATGTCGGAGCAAGCAATGCGGTCGATGTGACGACCAACATGGCGGCGAAGGTCGCGGGTCTGGATTTCATCGTTTCTCCAATATTTCAATTCGCAGGGTGTTCGACCCTGGCGCGACGGATCTACCGTCTTGGCTGCAAGATTCCAGTGAGAGTTTAAACAACGAGAAGATTCGGAGGGTGGTATTACCCTATCAGCCCGCCCTGTGTGACGGCCCGCTCAATGCTGCTCCGCCTCAGATCGCAGAGATATAACCAAGTTTTTCGCAGTGCTGGCATTCAGTGGTGCGGTGGTTTCATTCACGCGATGATGCGGTGAATTATGCGAGCGACAAGCATGGCAGAGGCGCGGCGACAAAAACGTTTCTTCAGTCAAGGCAGCCAGAAATGTGTTTCGAGTATGAAGGGACTCGACTGAATGGCAAGTATTGGATATGCGCGGATTTCGACCAGCGGTGGCATCAACTGACGATTTATAAGTCAATCCTTTCAGGCATCGACATAGAGATATGAGTACATTCAACGCGATTTCCCAAGAACTTATTGACGCATGGCTGCAATCCAACGCGACCAGCACACCAAGAGACCTCTTTTCGGCTGTGATCGGGCGCCTGAATATCAAAATGGCACTCTCCGTCGTTACGACTGTGGCCGACGATCCTTATGACTGGCGCTTCTGTCGGGTGAAGGACTTCGGCTTCAGGAGCCACCTGTTAAACCAAATGAGGCAGCGGTTCCCCGATGCCGCGCTGCGTGACCTCGACCGACGCTTCATTGATGATGCGATCATTGCCGCCTATTCGCGGACCCTGGAGGCAAAGCGCCCCGCGATTGACCTGGTGAGAACGAAGCTTCTCGGTGTCCGGATCGGCTACGAGCGTCTTATCCTCCCGCAGAAAACTGACGGAAAGCCTGGCTGGTGTATCAGCCTGGCCGAAGGGCGTTTCTTTATCTCTCCCATACAGGAGGCGAAGACCGACATCACCGATGACAATATCATCCAGCTTCTTATCGAGGGACAGAGCACGAAGGAAATCGCCGAGTTTTTGAACTTGTCGCCGAGGACGATCGAGCACCGGGTAGACAGGCTCAAAAACAGGTTCGAGGCGAAGAACCTGGTTCATCTGGTGGCGAAGCTCGTCGCGACTCAGATAGGCCGCAGAGAGAAGGAGAGCAGCTAGGCCTTCATCGCCTTCTTGCTGGCTGCGGCCCGCGCCTGAAGGGCTTCCATGGACAGCCCTGTGCTTGCTGATGCAATGTTGTAAAGCGCGATGGTGATATCCTTCGTCTTGAAAGCTACCCCCTCGTCACCAAGCTTTTGATTGAATCCGAGGAAATTTCCATCGTGGTCAAGGATGATATGGAGGCCGAAGAACATCTGGTCGAAATCCCGGCTCTTGGGTTTGTAGAGGTTCCCGCCTCGGGCAGTGGTGTCGATATCGCCGTCGAAGTTCGCGATGAAGATCTGCGTGACTGCGAAGGCATCTTGGCTGCGACCTGTAACGATCTCCCCGAACTTGCAGGTTCCCAGATGTGGTACGCTCGGCAGGACGGATGAGCGGATGGCTTTCCGCATCCGGTGCCCTGTCGGAAGCTTCGAGGTAAACAGGCCGCTGGCATCGTCGCCGAGAATGGATAGGTTTTCTTTCGTCACCGCGATGACTTCGGCCCCGGCCATGTCGGCCGTGATCCGGCGGAACCTCTTCGCCGAAGTCGCCATCGGTTCCGGCTCGCCGGTCTCGCCACTGAACCATCGTGCATAGCGGGCCGAGGCAACCTCTACCTCGGACGAGACCGAGGCAACAGAGAGTGCCGAGCGTGCGATCTTCTTCACGTCATCGGCAAAGCGGTCGCCATACAGGAGTTTCGATGCTAGATTCATGGTTCCCTCTCATTTTCGCTGAGCCTAGAAAGTATGAGGGATTTCTTAACAGGCTAGTTTCAACGGCTCCGTAGTTTCCCCCTCGTTTGAATCAAGCCGCGTCGGTATGGCGCAGCGCGGAGCCTGATAAATTCCCTCGAAACGAGCCTTGAGCACGAATTCCCGTTTGAATACGAGACCGAACTATACGTGGGGTTTCGTGTTAGTTACTCCAGGTCGGGTCAATCACACGCCCACAGTGATCAACCAGCCAAGCATGCTGTACTGGAATCCTCCTCCAAACTACCTAACGCATTTTGGTCAAGGTGTGATCGGGACACCGCTTATAGTCTTGCCCGTACTTCATGAGAGCGGCTGTGGCATCAAAGCTCTGTTCAAGGGTTTGAAGCTGATGCAGAAAGTCCTTCAGCTGACGCGGATGTCAGCTCAGGACAAGCAGAACGGTCGATAAGACAATTGCCAGTATTATAAGGAACTTCCGGCCTACGTTGCGCTCACCGAGCAGAAGTACAGACAATAAGAACCCTATGACGAGGCTCGTTCGACGAAAGATCGACAGATATGTTACATTCGCATCCGGATCTGCGATAGCAAGGAAGTATATTATCTCAGCGCCGACCCATGAAAAGCCAACTAAAGGCACATACAGGGACCACTGCAGAAAAGGCAACGCTCTGTCCCGAACGGCCACACATACAAAAAAGATGAGTGCGAGAAAAAGCCGATGTTCGGCAGAATAAGCCTGGATTGTATATATGGGCAAGCCAAGCTGCTGGACGATGTATTTGTCATAGACGGTGGTCATTGCGGACAATATCGTCGCTGCGAGCATAAAGAACATAGGGCCGCTCCGCAGCAGGCGGATGCCTTCATCCCTGCCTATCTGGGAGAGAAAGTAGTAGGCAAGAACGGATATCAGCACTGCGGACATTTGCAGTGCGGATAGGTCTTCTCCGAAGACTAGGCTTCCACCGACCAGCGTCCAGAGTGGGCCGGAGGACCTGACTGCACCTGAAAAGGACATCGGTAATTCTCGAACCGCGTAATAAGCGAAAATCCACGACAACGTCATGGCCAAGCCTTTGATCAAAATGATCGCTTGCTCGTGCAGGGATGTTTTCGAAAGATCGACATAAAGGTCGAAAGTTTGAGCGATCGGAAAGAAGGCTGGAAGCCATACGAGCCCACCAAAAAAGGCTGACCAAAAAACGATCGGGATCACACTGTTTCCGGTCATCGCCTTTTTTGTCCAAAAGTCGTAGAGCCCGAGCAGTGCGCCGGCCGAAATGCCGAATACCATCCACATCAATTCGCCGCCTTCTGGAAGGATCTGACGTTATCCACAAGGTGACCGATCGACGAGGTTCCGGTTAAGATGATGCCGGATTTCATGTGCCGCATGACAAAGCGAAACTGTTCGGCGGGTTCCGAGCTGAGTGCTCCCATCGCAAACGGTCGGTTAACGATGGGAACGGCCCTATATCGAGCAACAATGTCAAAGATTGACGCGAACTTGGTGCTCGTCTGATTGAATGGAAACTGAATGTAGGTGTATCGCCCAGTCTGGCACGCAGCTTCGGCGGTAGCGACGTCGGAAACAGAAACGCCGAACTTTTTAACGCCCAGCTCCGCTGCGAAATCCAGCGCTTTCATCACATCCGACGACTGTACATTGTCTCTATCGGCCTTGTGAATCTGTAAAAGATCGATTTTGCCCAGAAGCTCTACGCTGTTGCGAATGCTCTTCGACAACGCGGTGAAGCTATGGTCAATGTATGAGTTGCCTGAGAGATTGTCCCAATGCTCTCCGACCTTTGTCGCCACTATAACCGCATCGGCATTGATCAGGCGTTCTTTCAAAACCTGCCCGAAAATCTGCTCGCTTTGGGCATATGCCGGAGCTGTATCAAAAAAACGGATTCCTTTTTCAAAAGCCGTTTTAATGAGCGCCTTCGCCGCTTCGGGATGAGGTGGGGGAGTAGCAGTAACCCCCCACTCTCGCCCGATCGAAAGAAGACCGAGGCCCAATGAAATGTTCTCCATGGCCTAGACCTTAGGATGGTAGTTTGATTGGCGCTCAATTGCTTCCGGAAGGAAGCTGCCTTTACCGTTGATAACCGCCCCCACAGGGACCGTCAGCCCTTTCGCCGGGCCAAACCCTTTCAGCAGGGCGGCACGTCGATCCGGTTCCGGATCGCGGTAGGACGCGCCTGCCTCGAGACTACAACTATCCACTGCAATGGCACCGATAATTTGGCTCCCGGATCCCAGTGAAGAGTGTCCAAATACCGAGCAGCCGTTGATGTAGCGACCGTTGTCACCGAACGATATAAGGGCGCCTTCTCGGTTGGCTTTTGCAGTGAAACCACCTTCTCCGAATTGGTTCGAGGAGCCAATAACGATTTTTCCTGCAGTCGCCTCGAAAAGCGAATTCGAGTGAAAGGTATTCCCGTCGGCGATTGCCAGATCGGCGTCCTGTGCACACAGGATGGTGACGCACGGATAAAAAGTATTTCCAGTTCCGATTTCAACGTAGCGAGATATCAGCACGGAGAAGGGATCGAACACAATGTTCGCCTTGGAAACAAGCCCTCCGATTTCTCCAATCGTCAAAAAACCGTTTTCGCGCCGAACATCATCAATAAACGTGGGGTACATCACGCTACCTCTTGCATTGGCGCAGCGGTCGTAAACTCGTCACACGGCCTGCGCGCGATGCTCGGATTGTCCAAATGATTGTGGAGATAGGACGCAAGGGCGTCCGTCAGGAAAGGTGCCTCGGTCATCTTACCTGGAAGAACCAACACATGCCCTGGAATGGGCTCGCTGATCGCTATGTTCAATGACCTCGCGGCCTTGATGTCCGCGACGAAATCGACTTTAACGCAGGCGATGTCCATACCGTCACCATCCCATGACGGGAACAATCGTTTGATGCCGTTTCTCAAATTGAGAGCCCTATCCGGGAGGACTTCGTACGAGGGTTCGGCACATAACAACGCATCTTCATTGAACCCGACAATACTTACATCGCCATGATGCATCATCGCGGCCTCATGCGGGTCGAGAAAAAAGATGCCCGGGCCGGCAAGCCGATGGGTCACGACCAAGTGGCTTTTCCAATAACGAATGGGCAGGTCGATTTGATGGAGCGCATTGAAGAGCGTCTTGGCGCCGGTGCCAGTGGAATAAATGAACTTCTGGGCTTGGATTTCGATTAAAGAATTTTCTGAATCCCGCAGGACGGCTTGCGATCCGCTAAATCTTTCAACTTCGCATCCGAGATAAAAGGAGCAACCGGCTTTCCGCGCCAGGGAAAGAAGCTTTCGATAAAGAAGGCGGGTATTCACGCTGACATCAGCGACTTCAAAGATCGCAGCCGCTTCGCTCAAATCCGTATCAGGGAGAAGCGCCTTTGCTTTTGCGTGGCTAACGTGGCGGTGGTAAACATCAGCTTCCTCCCAGCGGGACAAAACCTCATCGACGGCACCGGCGTTCCTGATCAGCGCGAACGGCTTAATGTCACGCCCTTCGATGGCCTCAGGCGCGAATCTCTTGAATTGTTCGTGACCATAAATGCACCGGCTGGCAACCTGGATGGCCGAAGCGCGATCTTTGATCGAGGCCGCGTGGTAAGTCCCGCGATGCAGCCAGCCCTCATTGCGCGTCGAGGGTCCAGAAGCAAGAACCAGATGTTTTTCGACGAGCGCAACTGACATCCCCAGATCACTTAACTTATGGGCCGCCATGAGCCCTGTGACACCCCCTCCGATGAGGACCACATCATAAACTTGCGCCATTTTCCCTCCCGCAATGCTTGCAACCGGGCACACCTATGACGACCGAGGCGCGATTATGTCAAGTATATGACGTAAAAATTTTGCAACTCACGTATTAGGCGAGCCCCCGTTTCAGCAGCCCCTTCTAATATACCTGTCACATTGTCACATTTTTGTTGTTGGCGTCACAAAACGGTTGCACGAAGTAGGTTGTGCGACGTTAGGATGCGTCGTGTTTTTGACCGCAAGTTGATTCGCTTCGAGGGGGCTCATGCGTAGCAGTCGGGTTGGTTTTGCGGCTTTTGCCGCCACGGTATCGCTTTGTGTTTTTTCCGGCGGTCTGGCCGGAGCGGTGGTTGTCGATGGGCTGCTGGGGCGTGGAGCCCTGGCGGCCGAGCAGGGGGCGAAGCCGGGTGGTTTTGGTACCGGCGGTGCGGGTCTGGGTGGCGGGACCATTGGTCGGAGCGGAGCCGGGCAGTCAACTG
>NZ_JALBGW010000349.1:0-877 GCF_023006485.1 Neorhizobium sp. BETTINA12A | reverse complement strand
CGCATGGTCACCGGCTTCGCGCTGGCCGGCGTCTACCCGCCGGCGCTGAAACTCGTCTCCACCTGGTTCATTTCCGGACGTGGCCTGGCGCTGGCCGGCGTCATCGGCGCGATCACCGCCGGCTCGTCGCTGCCGCACCTCTTCCGCGGCATGTCGTCGGCGGTCGACTGGCACAATGTCGTCCTCTCATCGAGCGGTGCGACGCTGGTCGGCGCCGTCGTTCTCCTCCTCTTCACCCGTGAAGGCCCCTATCCGTTCGGCAAGGCGCTGTTCGACCCGCGCCAGATCGGCCGGGTGCTGAAGGATCGCAACCTGCTGCTCGTCAACGGCGGTTATCTCGGCCATATGTGGGAACTTTATGCCATGTGGGCCTGGCTGCTTGCCTATCTGACCGCAGCCCTCGACAAGGGAGGAACCGGCATCAGCAGCGAAGCCTCGCTGCTCACCTTCATCGCCGTCGCATCAGGCGTGTTCGGCTGTTTCGCTGGCGGCGTGCTCTCGGACCGTTTCGGCCGTACCGCCACCACCGCCGGCCTGATGATCGTCTCCGGCGCCTGCGCCCTGAGCATCGGCTTCGTCTTCGATGGCCCCTTCTGGCTGCTGGCGCTGGTGGTGATCGTCTGGGGCATTTCGATCATCGGAGATTCGGCGCAGTTCTCCGCCGCCGTCACCGAGCTTGCAGACCGCAACTACATCGGCACGGCACTATCGCTGCAGATGGGCATGGGGTTCGCGCTGACCATTTTCATGATCTGGCTGATGCCGCATCTGGCCGCACTGCTGGGCGGCTGGCGCTGGGCGTTCGTGTTGCTGGCGGTCGGGCCAATCTGCGGCGCCGCCTCGATGCTGATCCTGCGCCGCAGGCCGGAGGCCGTAC
>NZ_JALBGW010000348.1:0-880 GCF_023006485.1 Neorhizobium sp. BETTINA12A | reverse complement strand
TTGTAGCCGGTGTCCTGGTTGGCGTTGATGCGGAAGCTGCTGATCAGGTTCAAGAGTTCGTCGGTATCGGCGGCAAGCGCCTCGGCCGAGGCGGTCGTTTCTTCCGCCATCGCCGCATTGTGCTGGGTGGCCGCGTCGAGCTGGTTCAGCGACGACGAGATCGAGCGCAGCGTGGTGTCCTGTTCGGAGGCCGAATGGGCGATCTTGCCGACGATGTCGCTCGCCGCCTTCACCTGGTTGGAGATCCGCTTCAGCGCTTCGCCGGCCTCGCCGACGAGGCGCACGCCGTTCTGCACCTGGCCGGAAGAACGCGAGATCTGGTCCTTGATCTCTTTTGCCGCAGCGGCGGAGCGCTGGGCGAGTTCGCGCACTTCCTGGGCGACGACCGCAAAGCCCTTGCCGGATTCCCCGGCGCGGGCCGCTTCCACGCCGGCATTCAAGGCCAGCAGGTTGGTCTGGAAGGCGATGTCGTCGATCACCCCGATGATCTTGGAGATCTCTTCCGACGAATGTTCGATACCGCCCATCGCGTCGATCGCCTGGGCGACGATCTGGTCGGAGCGGTTGGCCTCGGCACTGACCGAGGTGACCCGCTGGGCGGCTTCATGCGCACCTTCTGCCGTCTGGCGGACGGCGACGGCGAGTTCGTCGAGGGCGGCCGACGTCTCTTCGAGATTGGCGGCCTGGCGTTCGGTGCGCTGCGACAGCTCGTTCGAGGCGCGGCGGATTTCCTCCTTGGAACCGCCGATATCGATGCCCTTGGCATTGACCTTGCTCATCGCGGCCTCGAGGTGGACGAGCGCCTCGTTGAAGTTGTGGCGCAACGTTTCGTAGCGGGCGCCGAGATCGGCGCAGCGAACCGTGAGGTCGCCATGGGCCA
>NZ_JALBGW010000347.1:0-904 GCF_023006485.1 Neorhizobium sp. BETTINA12A | reverse complement strand
GCACGGCCGTCGGCCTGCCCGCCATCAGCCGTGCGCTCGGCGGCAGCCCGATTGCCCACAACTGGGCCACCAATGCCATCATGCTTTCCTTCGGCAGCACCCGGATGGCCGCCGGCGCGCTCGCCGACAGTTATGGGCGCAAGCGAATTTTCCTGAGCGGCCTCGGTATCTTCGCGCTGTTTTCGATCGGTCTCGCCTTCGCGGGCGATATCGTCTGGTTCGATGTGCTGCGGGCGCTGCAGGGCATCGGCGCGGCAGCCGCCTTTTCCGGCGGCATGGCGTCGCTCGCGCAGGAATTCGACGGCGCGGCACGGCTCAGGGCTTTCAGCATCGTCGGCGCCAGTTTTGGCATCGGGCTCGCCTTCGGGCCGATCGCATCGGGATGGATGATCGCCATGTTCGGCTGGCCGGCAATCTTCTTGCTGGTCGTCGCGCTGGCGGCGGTGGCACTGATACTCGGCGCAATCTTCATGCGGGAATCGCGCGATCCCGATGCTTCCGGTCTCGACTGGAAGGGAGCGCTCAGTTTCACCGCGGCGCTGACCGCTCTGACTTTCGGCGTGCTCCAGGCGCCGGAAAGCGGCTGGGGCGACCCGCTTGTCATCGTCATGCTTCTGGTAGCCGTCCTGGTTTTCCTCGCCTTCGTGCTGATCGAACGGACCGTGGCGCGGCCGATGCTCGACCTCACGCTGTTCCGTTATCCGCGTTTCGTCGGCGTGCAATTGCTGGCAGCGGCGCCGGCCTATGCATTCGTGGTGCTGCTCATCCTCCTGCCGGTGCGGTTCATCGGCATCGAGGGCATGGACGAGATCGCCGGCGGGCGGATGATGATCGCGCTGTCCGGGCCGCTCCTCGTCCTGCCGATCGCCGCCGGACTGCTGACGCGCTGGTTCGCGCCGGCGAC
>NZ_JALBGW010000346.1:0-924 GCF_023006485.1 Neorhizobium sp. BETTINA12A | reverse complement strand
GGCGGTCCCGGGCACCGCCTCGTGGCTGGCATCGGCGGTAAACGTGATCGAGACCGGCACGTCGGCGCTTTCGGCGTCGTCGATCAAAAGGTTGGCGGTCTGGACGCGGCGTTCCCAGTCGGCAGCGGTCGCCCAGCCGTTGTCGACGACGAGCACCAGCGGGCCGCCTGCATTGAGGGAATTGGCGCGCGGGTTCATCACCGGATCGGCGATCGCCAGGATCACGGCGGCGGCGAGAAGCATGCGCAGCAGCGTCAGCCACCAGGGGCTCTTCGAGGGCGTTTCCTCGCGTTTTAGGACCGTCGCAAGGATCCGGAGCGGCGGAAAGACTTCCGCCTTCGGGCGCGGCGGGGTGAGCCGCAGCAGCCACCAGATAACCGGCAACGCGATCAGACCGAAGAGAATGGCGGGATTGGCGAAAATCAGCGCGCTCATGACCTGTCTCCGACCGGTTTCGGTGACGGCATGCCAGAAAGATAGCTATGCACGGCGACCAGCGCCTCGGAGGCGAGATGATCGGTCCGATGGAAAACGAAGCTCCAGCCGAGGCGGCGCAGCGATTCACCCAACGCATCACGGCGGGCGAAATAGGCGCGCTGATAATCCTCGCGGATCATCTCGGCGCGGCCGGAGACGAGCTTTTCGCCGGTTTCGGGATCGGTAAACTCGGTGCGGCCGGTATAGGGAAAAGTTTCCTCGGCCGGATCGGCGATCTCGACCACGTGGCCGCGCAGGCCGCGGCGGCCGAGCGGGGCGATGCGCTCCATCACCCGATCGGCGTCGTCGAGGAAATCGCCGATCAGCACGATGTCGCTATGGCCGCGGATCATCGCGGTTTCCGGCAAGCCAGTTGTCAGCGGCGCGTGCATGATCGCGGCGGCGAGCCGCTCGGCGGCGTTGCAGGCCGATACCGGTTCCATGATG
>NZ_JALBGW010000345.1:0-945 GCF_023006485.1 Neorhizobium sp. BETTINA12A | reverse complement strand
CCGGCGGGCAGCGCCAGCGCGTCGCGATCGGCCGCGCCATGGTGCGCGATCCCTCCGCCTTCCTGTTCGACGAGCCGCTTTCCAACCTCGACGCCCAGCTTCGCGCGCAGATGCGCATCGAAATCAAGCGGTTGCATCAAAAACTGAAGACCACGACCGTCTACGTCACCCACGACCAGATCGAGGCCATGACGATGGCCGACCGGATCGTGGTGATGAAGGACGGCGTCATCCTGCAGGTCGGCACGCCGTCGGAACTTTATGACAGTCCGGTCGACGTATTCACCGCCCGCTTCATCGGCAGCCCGTCGATGAACCTCGTGCGTGGCCGTCGCACCGCTTCGGGCGCGGCAATGGCGCCTGTCGGCGATATCCTGATCGGCGTGCGCCCACATGACCTGATTGCCCACGCGACAGTTACCGGCGGCAGCGGCTTCACGGTGACCGGAACGGTCTCGGCCGTCGAGCCGTTGGGACCGGAAACGCTGGTGCATCTGGACGTGGCCGACACCCCAATCATCGCCACCGTGCGCGAAAAATTCGTGCCGACTGTCGGAAGCACGCTCACCTGCGAAGCCGCTCCCGGCGACCTCTACCTCTTCGATGCCAGCACAGAGAGATTTCTGGGCCGTTCATGATGACGCATGCAGAGAAAAGATCCGCGGTGCTCAGCATCGGGCGGATCTATTGCGACCTGATTTTCACGGGCCTCGGCCACCTGCCGGTACTCGGGCGTGAGATTTATGCCAGCGGCATGGAGATCGCCGCCGGCGGCGGCGCGTTCATCGCGGCCGCCCATCTTGCCCATGCCGGCCGCAAGGTGGCGCTTGCCGCGCGGCTCGGCACGGATTCGCTGTCGACCGGCGTCGAGGAGCAAATCCGCGACAGCGGCGTCGACCTGCGGTTCATCGAACATGCGGACGATGCCGGACCGCAGGTGACGGT
>NZ_JALBGW010000344.1:0-969 GCF_023006485.1 Neorhizobium sp. BETTINA12A | reverse complement strand
CGGGCGCTGGTCGTTGCCGGCGGGGTTGCCGCCAACCAGGAAATCCGCCGGACGCTGCAGGCGCTCTGCATCGAGAACGGCTTCCGCTTCATCGCACCGCCGCTGCGCCTCTGCACCGACAATGCGGCGATGATCGCCTGGGCGGGGCTCGAGCGGATGGCGGAGGAACTGCCGACCGACGGTCTCGACGTGGCGCCGCGCTCGCGCTGGCCGCTCGACAAGGACGCCAAGACCCTGCTTGGATCCGGCAAGCGAGGAGCCAAGGCATGAGCGGTGCGGAAAAAATCGTCGTCATCGGCGCCGGCGCCTTCGGGACCGCGCTTGCTGCCGTGATTTCGCTGGAAGGCCGACATCCGGTGACCCTGATCGGCCGCGATCCTTCGCTGATGAGCGATCTGCGCGACGACCGGGTGCATGATGCGGCCCTTCCCGGCGTGCCCCTGCCGGATGCGCTGGAGTTTTCCGCCGAGCCGGATGCGATCGGCGAGGCAAGCCTCGTGCTCTTCGCCATGCCCTCGCAGGCACAAGCGGATGCGGCCCGGCATTACGGTCCCTATCTTGCCGGCGGCGCGGTGGTCGTCACCTGCGCCAAGGGCATCGACAAGTCTTCCGGCCGGTTGCTGACCGAGCTGCTGGAGGCGGAATTGCCGCATCATCCGGTCGCGGTGCTTTCGGGGCCGGGTTTTGCGGCGGATATCGCCCGCGGCCTGCCGACGGCGATGGCGATTGCGGCGGGGGATGAGGCATTGGCGGAACGGCTCGCCAACGCGCTCTCCAGCCGTACCTTCCGCCTCTATGCTTCCACCGATCGGATCGGTGTTCAGCTCGGCGGCGCGCTGAAGAACGTGCTGGCTATCGCCTGCGGCATCATCGAAGGCGCCGGGCTCGGCGAATCGGCGCGCGCCGCACTGATCTCGCGCGGTCTTGCGGAAATGTCGCGGCTGGTCGAGGCGATGGGCGGCAAGGCGG
>NZ_JALBGW010000343.1:0-984 GCF_023006485.1 Neorhizobium sp. BETTINA12A | reverse complement strand
CCCTACTGGCGGCCGGACGCGGACGGAAAAAGCTGGCTCGGCCGCGGGCTGGTGCAGCTCACCCACAGGCGGAACTACGCGGCGATGTCGGCTGTGACCGGGATCGACCTGGTGGCGGATCCGGGCCGGGCGATGGAGATGCCGGTGTCGGTCGCGATCCTGATCGAGGGCATGCGGTGTGGCAGCTTCACCGGCTGCAAGCTCGGCGATTATTTCGGGCGGGGCAGGGCGGATTGGCTGGGCGCCAGAAAAATCATCAACGGCAACGACCGGGCGGACCTGGTGGCGCGGCATGCGCAAATGTTCGCCGAGGCGCTGGACACCAAGCCGCATTGAAGCCCACTGCAGGCCATGATAGCAGGCCTCCGCATTGCTGGAGGTTCCATGATACGCCACATCGTATTTTTCACGGCGCAGGCAGGCGAGATCGACCGGGTCCGGGCAGGTCTTTCGCTTCTGACCGGCAACCCGCATGCGCTGACCCTGGAGATCGGCACCAATGTGAAGAGCGACCAGCTCGGCAACGAAGTCGATCTGGTCGTCTACGGCGAGTTCGAGGATGCGGCGGCGCTGGCCGCCTACAAGTCGCATCCGGTCTACCAGGCCTCGATCGATATCGTCCGGCCGATCCGCGAGATGCGTTTGGCGGCCGATTTCGACAGTGAAAACGCGGTGAAATCGCCCCTGCCGCTTCCCTGAAGCGGGCCTTGGCGCCCGCGAGCGAAAAGGACAAGTCACGATGAAATCTCCATTCCGGCGCCCGTGGTTTTCCGCGGGTGGGCGACAGGCCGTGCCCGAAATCCAGGGGACCGACACCCAAAAGCCCGAAACCAAGACGGCCTCCGGTTTTGCGATCGTGTCGGGCGAGGGAGCGGCGCAGTGGTCGGGGCGGTCCTACGCGGCGCTGGCGCGGGCAGGCTTCATGAAGAACCCGGTCGCCTATCGGGCGGTGCGGATGATCGCCGAAGCCGCCGCAGCCGTGCC
>NZ_JALBGW010000342.1:0-988 GCF_023006485.1 Neorhizobium sp. BETTINA12A | reverse complement strand
CGGTACGCACGCCGACGGAGCGGCGCACCAGCGTCATGGCCAGCGTTTCGGCTTCCAGCGTCTCGGCGGTGCCACGCATCAGGCTGTGACGCAGCAACGCCACCAGCGCCTGGGCGCGCTCATCGATCCTGAGCCGCTGCTTGTTGAAGACAACGCGCGATCCCTTGGGATTGCGGTGCTCGGCCGGGACCAGTTCCTCCAGCATCGCCTCGGGCACGTCCATGCTGAGGCAGGAATCGCCGCCTTCGACCGGATGGCTGATCTGGTAGGCCTCGTCGCAGTTGAAGAACAGCACCTGGTTGGCCTCGGCGACGGTGTCGTCGCGGCCGACATGGCGCATGAACACGCCGCGATAGGGGAAGACGAGGCTGGTTGCATGCGAGCATTCCTCGCCGCTCCGGTGCCGGCATTCACCGCCACACACGACGTCGCGGACCTTGATCAGGTCAGTATCGAGGAGCTTTGTGACGGCGAGCTGGCTCATGGAGGACCTTGGGATACCTCGTGGATGTCGTCAGGTATATACTCTCCGGCAGCCCGTCAGGCCACCCGTTTCATGCCTTCAGCGCCTCGATAAGTTCAGCCATGTCGTCCGGCATCGGTGCTTTGAATTCCATCACCTCGCCGGTGCGGGGGTGTTCGAAGGCGAGCAGAAAGGCGTGCAGCGCCTGACGTGGAAAGCGGTTGACGACGCTCTTGGCGAAATCCGGCAGCAGGTTAGCCTTGGTCTTGAAGCCGGCGGAGTAATCCTGATCGCCGATCAGCGGGTGGCCGATATGGGCCATGTGCACGCGTATCTGATGGGTGCGGCCGGTTTCCAGCCGGCATTCGATCAGCGCGGCGAGCGCGGTCGCATCCGGCTTCTCGTGGAACCGTTCGATCACCTGGTAATGGGTGATGGCCTCGCGGGCGTCGCTTGCGTCTTCCTTCTGCACGGCGCGCTTGGTGCGGTCTCCGGCGCGTCCGAGCGGCGCGTCGATCGTGCCCT
>NZ_JALBGW010000341.1:0-1019 GCF_023006485.1 Neorhizobium sp. BETTINA12A | reverse complement strand
CCATGCCGGCGACCGGATTGAGGCCGGCGCGGGCGCGGGTCTTCGGGTCCGACGAGGCGCCGATCGATACGCCGCGGGCGGTCTTCGAGGCGGTGGTGTTCTTGGCCGTGGTCGGGGCCGACTTGGCGGCCTTGATGGCTTCCTCGCGCGCCGCGATCTCTATTCTCTTGCGATGCTTGCCCGCCTTCGAAGCAATCTCACGCTGCGTCTCGACGCCGGAGGCTTCCGCCTCAGCCTCGAGCTGCCTCACCCAGTCGGATACGCTGCCTTGCAGAGGCGCGCCCTCGAACGACGATTGTGGGGCCTCCTCGAAACCGTCGTAATTTTTCGGGTTCGAGGCGGGCGATTTTTTCGGTGATCTGGCCATGCCGCGAATATGGAGAGACTCGTCGCGAAAGTGAAGAGGGGCAGGTCACAAAACGAGTACAAAAGGGAAACGGATTTTTGGGGCGGGGCAGGAGATGCGAGCGGGTTACGCCACCTGGCGCTCGGTGACGGCGCGGCGGCATTCGATCCAACCGGGGATGCGTTCGGCAGGCATCGGGCGGCCGAAGAAATAGCCCTGGGCGAACTGGCAGCCAAGCGCTTTCAGGGCGTTGGCCTCCTCCTCGCTCTCGACGCCTTCGACCACCACCTCCATCGACAATGCCCGCCCGAGGCCGGCCATGGCGCCGACGATCTCCTGGTTCTGGCGGCTTTGATGCACGTTGGTGATGAACCGTCGGTCGAGCTTCAGCCGGTCGACCTTGAGCGCCACGAGATAGGCGAGCGAGGAATGGCCGGCCCCGAAATCGTCGACGGCGAGCTTGTAGCCGGACCGCTCGATGCGCTTCAGCTGCTCGCCGGCGACCAGCGTGTCGAGGATCGCCTCCTCGGTGATCTCGATCTCGAACAGCGCCGGATCGATGCAATGGGCCGAGGTGATGCAATCGAGCACGTCGGTGACCGAATAGAGGTCGAACTCGCGCGGCGAGACGTTGATGGCAACCGTCGCCCGCGGCAGGCCGAGCGCGGGCAGG
>NZ_JALBGW010000340.1:0-1090 GCF_023006485.1 Neorhizobium sp. BETTINA12A | reverse complement strand
ATCAGCGCCAGCCACGGCGCCTGGCCGAGGAAGGTCTGCGCATCGGCCAGCATCCGTCCCCAGGTGGGCGTCGGCGGCGGCATGCCGAGGCCGAGGAATGAGAGGCCCGCCTCGGTGAGGATCGCGAGGCCGAGCTGGATCGTCACCTGCACGATGATCTGGTTGGAGATGTTCGGCAGCACATGGACGAGCGTGATCTTGGCTTTCGGGCGGCCCATGCTGACGGCGGCGGTAACATAATCCCGCGTCCAGATCTGCAGGGCGGCGCCGAGCGCGAGCCGCGCAAAGACCGGCACCATGAACACGCCGATGGCGATGATCGCCGTGAACCGACCCGATCCAATGAAGGCGCCGAGCATCATCGCCGACAGGATTGGCGGAACCGCGAAGATGATGTCGCAGCCGCGCATGACGACGAGTTCCAGCCAGCCGCGCCGCATGGCGACGATGACGCCGACCGCGGTGCCAACGCTTGCGCCAAGAAGCACGGCAAGGATGGAGGTCGACAGCGAGTTCCAGGCGCCAACCATCAGCATCGAGGTTACGTCGCGGCCGAACTGGTCGGTGCCGAGGAGACCGAAATCGAGTGGTGCCTTGAGTTTGTGGACGATGTTCATCTTGGTGGGCAGAAGCGGCGTCCAAACGAGCGACAGCAGTGCTACGGTAAACAACGCGAGCGTGATGACGAGCCCGATGAGGAAGACGGGGCGGCGAAGGACCTTGATCATTGGGCGCCGGCCCTCAGACGCGGATCGACCACCAGATAGGCGAGATCCACCAGGAAATTCATCAGGATCACCAGGGCCGAGAAGAACAGCACGACATCCTGCATGACGATGATGTCGCGCTGGGAGAGCGCCTGATAGGCAAGCCGCCCGAGGCCCGGCAGGTTGAAGACGTTTTCGACCAGCACCGCACCGGCGATCAGGAAGGTGAATTGCAGGCCGAGCATGGTGAACACCGGCACCAGCGCATTCGGCACCGCATGCCGCCAGATGGCGACGCCCTCGCTCAGGCCCTTGGCGCGGGCGGTGCGGACGAAATCCTCGTTCATCACCTCCAGAACCGCGGCCCGCGCCACGCGGGTCAG
>NZ_JALBGW010000033.1:0-44311 GCF_023006485.1 Neorhizobium sp. BETTINA12A | reverse complement strand
GGCCCAGGCGCTCTGGCCGGGCGCCGGGATGCGCGCGCCGCCGAACAGCACCACGGTCGATTTGATGCCGCGCTCGGCAAGCGCCATTTCCGTCTTCATCAGCTCGAGCTGGAGACGGACGGGGCGAAGCTCCTCGCGGCTGAGAAACTCGTCATCCGCATAGGCGAGGCGATAGGAATGCGATTCCGTCTGCGGCGTCCTCGGCTGGACTGCGGCATCGTTTTTGTCCGCCTTGTTGTCCTTCAGCGGATCCCAGGCCCCGTCCTTGCGTCGCGGGCCATCCTTCTTCGCCTTTGCCATTCGCATGATCCTTCCGGCGTCAAATGCATTGACGCCAATTCGCATTGACGCTTGAGTGGCGGTCGCTTAGATCAAAAGACACCAAATGGCCACCTCTCCCACCATCACGATACAGAGTGACGTTTAAGGATTTCCCATGAGCAGCCCCGACTTCTCTTCCCTCGAAAAGACCATCGAGACCGCCTTCGACAACCGCGACGGCGTGACGGTTTCGACCAAAGGGGAAATCCGCGATGCGGTCGAGGAAGCGCTCAACCTGCTCGACAGCGGTCAGGCGCGGGTCGCAAGCCGCGGCGAAGGCGGAACCTGGACCGTGCACCAATGGCTGAAGAAGGCCGTTCTGCTGTCCTTCCGCCTCAACGACATGGAAGTAGTCAAGAACGGCCCCGGTGCCTCCACCTGGTGGGACAAGGTGCCTTCCAAATTCGAGAACTGGGGTGAAAACCAGTTCCGCGCTGCCGGTTTCCGCGCCGTGCCGAACGCTGTCGTGCGGCGCTCGGCCCATATCGCCAAGAACGTCGTCCTGATGCCCTCCTTCGTCAACCTCGGCGCCTATGTCGATGAAGGCACGATGGTCGACACCTGGGCGACTGTCGGCTCCTGCGCCCAGATCGGCAAGCACGTGCATCTTTCCGGCGGCGTCGGCATCGGCGGTGTGCTGGAGCCGATGCAGGCCGGCCCGACCATCATCGAGGACAATTGTTTCATCGGCGCCCGTTCGGAAGTGGTCGAAGGCTGCATCGTCCGCCAGGGCTCAGTGCTCGGAATGGGCGTGTTCATCGGCAAGTCGACCAAGATCGTCGATCGTGCCACCGGCGAGATCAGCTATGGCGAAGTGCCGCCCTATTCCGTCGTCGTCGCCGGCACGATGCCGGGCAAGCCGTTCCCGAACGGAGACATGGGACCGGGCCTTTATTGTGCCGTGATCGTCAAGCGCGTCGACGAGCAGACCCGCTCCAAGACCGCTATCAACGAACTGCTGCGCGATTGATCTGATCAAATGTCTGCTGCCGATCCCATCGCCAATCTCCAAACTTTGATCCGCTGCCCCTCGGTGACGCCTGCCGAAGGCGGCGCGCTTGCGGCGCTCGAGGCGATGCTGCTTCCGCTCGGTTTCAAGGTCGAGCGCATGGTGGCGACGGAACCCGGCATGCCGGACATCGAGAACCTCTATGCCCGACTCGGCACCGACGCCCCGCATCTGATGTTTGCCGGCCACACGGACGTGGTGCCGCCGGGAGACGAGACGTCTTGGAGTAAGCCGCCTTTTGCCGCCGAGATCGTCGGCGGCGAGCTGTTCGGCCGCGGCGCGGTGGACATGAAGGGTGGCATCGCCTGTTTCGTCGCAGCGGTCGCCCGCCATATCGATCTGCATGGCGCGCCAAGAGGCTCGATCTCCTTCCTGATCACCGGCGACGAGGAAGGCCCGGCCGTCAACGGCACCGAGAAGCTGCTGAAATGGGCGGCCGAGAGGGGCGAGACCTGGGATGCCTGCCTGGTCGGCGAGCCGACCAATCCGGATGCGCTCGGCGACATGATCAAGATCGGCCGACGCGGTTCGGTCTCCGGCAAGGTCACCGTCTTCGGCGTCCAGGGCCATGCGGCCTACCCGCACCTTGCCGACAATCCGGTACGCGGCCTGCTGCCGCTCGCCTCAGTGCTGATGAATCCGCCCTTCGACGGCGGCACGGCGGAATTCCCTGCCTCCAATCTGGAAGTGACCTCCGTCGATGTGGGCAATCCGGCGACCAACGTCATTCCGGCCAAGGCGGCGTTCGCCTTCAACATCCGCTTCAACGACACCTGGACCGCCGATACGGTCAAAGCCGAGATCGTCAGGCGGCTCGACGCAGCAGCGATTGCTAGCCCGCTGCGCCCGGAGCGCGATCCGGTCCGCTACGACATCACCTGGGCAGAACGCCCGAGCCACGTGTTCCTGACCCGCAACAATGCCCTGATCGCTTCGCTATCGGGTGCCGTCGAGAGCGTGACCGGCAAGGTGCCGAAACTTTCGACGACAGGCGGCACCTCGGATGCCCGGTTCATCAAGGATTATTGCCCGGTCGTCGAATTTGGCCTTGTCGGGCAGACCATGCATATGATCGATGAGCGCGTAGCCCTTGCCGATCTGGAGACGCTCACCCAAATCTATGGGACCTTCATCTCCCGCTGGTTCGATAATGCCCTCCTATCATGAAGTCAGGCTCTACCTCGGCGGTCTCTGGCTGCTGATCAGGGGCGATGCGCGCGGTCTGCGACCGTTCGACATTTCGGACCAGGGCGTATTGCGTTCGTTCTGGGCGGCGGGCTGGTGCGCGCCGGCATTGATTGTCGGCTGGATCGTTCAGCGGATGGAATACCTTCGTCATTTCCCTCAACGCGAAGACTATTCCTTCATCTTTTTCCTGAAGATGCTGGTCCTCGAAGCGGCCCAATGGGTCGTGCCGGCCGCGGCGCTCATCGCCCTCGGCTTCATTCTGCGCTTCATGCCGCTCGTGCCGATCCTGATCGTGGTGCGCAACTGGTTTGCCGTCCCGCTCGCCTATGCGATCCATGCGGTTTATTCGCCCATCGCTTTCCTATCTGCCCAGCAAGGTGGCGCCATGGGGCTTGCCGGTTACGCTTCGATAATTCTGGCGGCAACCATTCTGATCGCCGCGCTTTTCCTCGCCTGGTGCGTTCTAAGAGCAGTCATGGGTGGCCCGGTGATGATCCGCATTGCCACCCTGGGACTTGTGCTCCTGACCGACATGTTTGTTGCGCGCGAACTGGAGAATATCATGGGGGTTTCGTTAACCTGATGCGTGATTTCGCCGTTTTGCGAGGAGGCCGCCTTGCCCTCCTATGCTGAAGTCAGACTTTATCTGAGCGGTCTCTGGCTGCTGATCCGCGGCGATGCGCAGGGTTTCCGCCTGCTCGACATTTCCGATCGCGGGATGATGCGCTCGTTCTGGGCGTTCGTCTGGTGCCTGCCGGGCGCGTTCGTCTCGTGGCTGTGGTGGCGAGACTATTTGCTTGAGGGCATGCCGTCCGGCGCCCGGATCGGCGGGATTTTCTTCGTTCGCATGGCAATGCTGGAAATCTTCAACTGGCTGGTGCCGCTGATCCTTGCCGGCATACTCTGCTCACTGCTCGGCATCGCCCGAAAGTTTCCGGCGGTCGTCGTCACCGTCAACTGGCTCTCGGTTCCCTTCGCCTATCTCTACGGCCTGCTGAGCCTGCGTTTCCTGTTGCCGTCGAGACTCGATACCGCCCTGGCGCTGGTCCATTTCGCGCTGCTGCTCGTGATGATCATTTCGATATCGCGGGTGATGCGGATGATCTGCGGGCCGCAGCCGCTGATGATCACAACGCTGGTGCTGGTGCTGATCGTGCCGAGCATGCTGCTGACCGAAGCGCTGCAGCGTTTCCTCGGCATTTACCCACTCTGACGAAGCCAGCGCTTCAGGGCTCTATAGGATCGCCTGGATAATCGACCCGCATGAAATAAAGTCCCTCCGGCGGTGCCACCGGGCCGCAGGCCTTGCGGTCCCGGGCGTCCAATGCTGCGCGGACATCCGCCGGCGTCATGCGGCCTTCGCCGGCCAGTTTCAGCGTGCCTGCGAGCGAGCGTATCTGATTGTGCAGGAAACTCTGTGCCGTCGCGCGAATTTCGATCAGGTCGCCGCTGCGCGTGACATCCAGCATGTCCAGCGTGCGGACGGGATTTTTCGCCTGACAATGAACCGAGCGAAAGGTCGTGAAATCATGCTTTCCGACCAGCGTCTGGGCGGCGGCATGCATGACCTCATGATCCAGATCCTTGGTGACCCACCAGGCGCGCTTCGCATCCAACGCCAGCGGGCCGGCGCGTGAAATGATACGGTAGAGATAATATCGCCGGACAGCCGAAAAGCGGGCGTCGAACGTATCATCGACGACCTGCACGCCGATGATGGCGACTTTCTCCCTGGCCATGCCGAGATAGGCATTCAGCGCGTCGCGCAGCCGGTGTGGCGGCCACGACCGCGACAGATCGACATGCACCACCTGCCCGCGCGCATGAACGCCGGAATCGGTGCGGCCGGCGCCCTTGACCACCACGCTCTCCTTGGTCAAGGACAGTATGGCAGTTTCAAGTGCCGACTGTACCGAATGGCCATTCTTCTGCTTCTGCCAGCCGACATAGGGCGTGCCGTCATATTCGACGATCATGCGGAATCGCGGCATCAGGAAAGCCTCGTGCCGGGCTCCAGCGGCGTCCCGCGCAGAAACTCCGCCGCGGCCAAGGGCTTGCCCCCGGCCTTCTGCAACTTGAGGAGCCGCACCGCACCCGCGCCGCAGGCAAGGGTCAGTGCGTCGTCAAGAACCGTTCCGGGCTCACCCTGCCCTTCGCCGACTTCCGAGAGGAGAACCTTTACGCGCTCCGGCCTGCCGTTGATCTCCGCCTCGAACCATGCGCCCGGAAACGGCGACAGACCGCGGATGTGGTTATGCACATCACGTGCGGTCTTCAAAAAATCGATGTGCGTCTCGCCCTTGTCGATCTTGGCGGCATAAAGCGCGCCTTCCGACGATTGCGGCGTCAGCGGCAGGTCGTCGGCTTCGAGTTTCCCCATCGCCTCGACCATCGCACGGGCTCCGACCAGCATCAGCTTGTCGTGCAGCTCGCCCGCCGTCATGTTCTCGCCGATTTCGACTTCCCTCGTCAGCGCAACGGGGCCGGTATCGAGACCCTTTTCCATCTGCATGACCATCATGCCAGTCTTCTTGTCACCCGCCATGATCGCGCGCTGGATCGGTGCGGCACCGCGCCAGCGTGGCAGGAGCGAAGCGTGGCCGTTGTAACAGCCGAACTTTGTGCCCGTTAGGATCGCTTCCGGCAGCAGCAGGCCGTAGGCGACGACAACGGCAACATCCGCCTTGAGTGCGCGGAATTTCTCGCGCTCATCGGGATCCTTGAAATTCACCGGCGTAAAAACGGGAATGCCCAGCAGTTCGGCGGCCTGATGGACCGGCGACTTCACCAGATCGAGCCCGCGGCGGCCGCCCGGGCGCGGCGGCTGGGTATAAACGGCGACGATCTCATGGCCCGCATGTTTCAGGCTCTGCAGCGTCGGCACGGAAAATTCCGGCGTTCCCATGAAGATGATGCGAAGAGACATGGTCGTTCCGCGTCTCAAGAGACCGCGCCTTCTTAACTCGGATCGCCCGAGCGACGGTTCAGACCGCCTTGGACTTGGCAGCCTTGGTGAATTTCTTGATCACCATCTCGCGCTTCAGGCGGGAGATATGGTCGATGAAAAGCACGCCATTCAGGTGATCGATCTCATGCTGCAGGCAGGTGGCGAGCAGGCCATCGGCCTCTACCACATATTCCTTGCCGTCGCGGCCCAGATGCTTGACGCTGACGGTCGCGGGCCGCTCGACCTCGGCGTAATATTCCGGAATGGACAGGCAGCCTTCTTCGTAGACCGCGATTTCGTCGGAGGATCTGACGATCTCCGGATTGATGAAGACCTGCGGCTGCTTTTCCTCACCCTCACGCGCGATGTCGACGACCAGCAGGCGGCGCGGCACGCCGATCTGGATCGCAGCAAGGCCGATGCCCGGCGCGTCATACATGGTCTCCAGCATGTCGTCGGCGAGCCTCAGAAGCTCGGCGTCAACACGCTCTATCGGCTTGGAAACCTGACGCAGGATCGGGTCAGGCAGAATAATCAGAGGCTTGATCGTCATGGCTTCCCATAACCCATCTTTTTTTCCGAAGGAATAGAAATTACGGCCCGAGGAAGCGGAATGTTCACGTTTTGATCTTTTCAAGTGGCAAAATTCTGTTAGTTTCCCGCCATGAATAATCTTGTTGCCAGCCTTTCCCGTTTCTCCGACGATCCACGCGCTGCCGTCGTGGCGGTGATGTGTGGAGCGGCATTGCTACTGTTATGGCTGTTCCTGGTCCGGCGCGCATCGCTTCGGCGGCAGGAAGAGGCGGCCTTGCGGGTGATGGAAGGCGAAGCCCGGCTTTCCGAACTTCTGAGAGCGCAGAGCGAGATGCAGGGACGGCTGTCGGCAATGGCGGAGACGCTTTCGACGCGGCAATCGGAACTTAACCAGTCGGTCAGCCAACGGCTCGACGGCATGACGCACCGGATCGGCGCGACGATTACCGAACAGACCAAGTCGACGCATGAGAACCTGCAGCGGCTGCAGGAACGGCTGGCGGTGATCGACGCTGCACAGAACAATATCCAAACGCTCGCAAAAGACGTCGTCGGCCTGCAGGCGATCCTGTCGAACAAGCAGACACGCGGCGCCTTCGGCCAGGGCCGAATGGAAGCGATCATTGCCGACGGATTGCCGATGGGCGCCTATGGTTTCCAGACCACGCTTTCGAACGGCACCAGGCCGGACTGTACGATCAGGATGCCGAACGGCGCTCCGCCTTTGGTGATCGATGCCAAATTTCCACTCGAAGCCTGGAACGCATTTCGCGAGGCCGCGGCACCCGAAGCCAGAAGGGCCGCCGCCCAGGCCTTCAAGCGCGACCTTGAGGTTCACATCCGCGATGTCTCGGAAAAGTACCTGATCCCGGGCGAGACGCAGGAAATGGCTTTCCTTTTCGTGCCGTCGGAATCCATCTTCGCGGAGATCCACGAGCATTTCGAGAGTGCCGTGCAGAAGGCGCAACGTTCCCGGATCGTCATTGTCTCTCCTTCGCTGCTGATGCTGTCCATCCAGGTCATCCAGGCCGTGCTGAAGGATCAGCGGATGCGCGAGCAGGCACATCTCATCCAGGGCGAAGTGGCGCTGCTGATCGAGGATCTTTCCCGCCTCGACGACCGCACCCGCAAACTGCAGACACATTTCTTCGCGGCGCAGAAGGATGTCGAGCAGATCCTCACCTCCACCGACAAGCTCAACCGCCGCGGCGCCAAGATCGAGGCTCTCGAACTGGAGGCGCCAGCGGAGGCCGAGGCAACCCGCGACCTGCCGCAGGCGAAGGTGGTCGAAAGCCGTACCGGTCTTCTCAAACTGCGGGTGGTTGACGAGGAGTGATCCTCTCGGGCAGTGTCGCGCGACTTTAATTTACGCAAGCAGGCCTGCCCATGATCACCGTCCTCGGCTCCATCAACATGGACCTCATCGCCACGACCGAACGCCTGCCCCAGCCGGGCGAGACGGTTGCAGGATCGAGCTTTGCGACGGCCGCCGGTGGTAAGGGCGCCAACCAGGCGCTCGCAGCACGCCGTGCCGGAAGCTCCGTGCATATGGTTGGAGCCGTTGGGGAAGATGGTTTTGCTGCGCCGGCGCTGGCACTTCTCGATGACGCCAAGGTAGACCTCTCAGCGGTCGCGCGCGTAACCGATCCAACGGGCACGGCACTGATCCTAGTGGGGGGCACGGGCGAAAACATGATCGCGGTGGTGGCCGGCGCCAACGGTACCGTGAGCACGGCACAGGCCGAGGCGGCGGTCGAAGCCATGAAGATCGGCGATATCCTGATGCTGCAGCTCGAAATTCCGGCCGAGACGGTAGAGACGGCGCTCAACGCAGCGCGTGCCAAAGGCATTCAGACGGTGATCAACACTGCGCCGCTGACCGGCGATGCGGCCCGGCTGGCCCGGCTTGCAGATATCGTCATCGCCAATGAAACCGAATTCGAATTGCTGGCCGGAAGCCCGATCCCGGACGCTGCGGCGCGCCAGGAGATGTTGAAAAAACTGCACGCGGAAACCGGCCAGACATACGTCGTCACGCTCGGTGGCGACGGCGTGGTCGCGATCCGCGACGGGGAGATCATCGCCGCCGAGGGATTAAAGATCGAACCGGTCGATACGGTCGGCGCCGGCGACACGTTTTGCGGTTACCTGACCGCCAGCCTCGAACAGGGGCTCGATTTTGCGAAAGCGCTCCGCCGCGCCGCGGTGGCCGGTTCGCTCGCCTGCCTCAGCCGCGGCGCCCAGCCATCGATCCCGCCCGCCGAGGCGGTCGATGCCAGGGTCTAAGCTGCTTTGATCGGGTATTCCCCGCTACTCTCGCTGCGCCGTGGGAGAACGTATTTACAATTTTAGCCAACATTAACATATCGCTTTTAGGGTCGCGGATATCTCAGCGGGGACGAGATTCGATCCGCCTCGCGGCAGCTCCATGAAGGAGCCCCACCTCTGTCCGCAACGCGAGGCAATCGATGTTTTCGCTCAAGATCAAGTCGCTCTCCACGAAGCTCATACTGGTAACGAGCCTGGTAATCGCCGTCGTTCTGGTTCTCTCCAACTTCTTCCTGATTTCCCAAACCCGCAATCGCGTGTCGACGCTGACCATGGCGCAGGCGCAGGCCGAGGCGCGTTCGATCGCCAACGAAGTCGCCGTCGACATGGGCCAGCTTGCCGGAGCGGCACGCTCGATGGCGGGCGTGATCGGCCGCGGCCATGCCGCGGGTTATCTCGACCGCAAGGGCGTCACCGACGCTCTCAAGGCCAACCTGGAGCAGAATGCTTTTGCCTATGGCAGCTGGTTCGCCGAAGTTCCGGGCGTGTTCGACGGGAAGAACGCGGAACTCGTCGGCAACAAGGAGATGGGCGCCAACAAGAAGGGGGAGCTTGCCCCGTACTGGACCAAGAGCCGCACCGGCGATATCGCCTATAGCGTCTTCGACATCGACACCCAGGCGGAATGGTATTCGCTCGCGGCAACCTCGAAGAAAGGCTCGCTCACCCAGCCCTATATCGAAAGCACGACGGGCGATGCTGTCGCCATGAGCTCCGTCGCCTACCCCGTCATGTCCGGCTCCAAGCTCCTCGGTGTTGCTGGCCTCGACGTCTCGATGGCAACCCTGACAAAGAAGCTCCAGGCGATGCGGCCGTTCGGCTCCGGCCGGGTTCTCCTGGTGTCGCAAGGCGGTAAATGGATCGTGCCTGTCAATCCCGACAAGCTGATGAAGCCGGTCGAAGGCGAAAAAACGAGCGAGCTGCTGGCCGCGTTGAAGTCGAACCAGCCGGTCCAGCTCGACAACCTGACCGCCGATGCGGCGGAACCCTTTGAACGCGTCGTCTATCCGTTCACGGTCCCGGACCTCAACGCCACCTGGGCGATTGTCCTGGACGTGCCGCAGAGCGTGATTGCCGCGCCGGTTCAGGACCAGACACTGATGATGGTGCTCGGCGGGATCGTCATCATGGGGGCCTGCATCGCGACCCTCTATTTCGGCAGCACCGTCTTCGTGCGGCGGCCTCTGGGGGCGCTGCTCGGCAGCGTCGACACCTTAAGCAAGGGCCGCTTCGAACAGCCGGTCGAAGGCCAGGATCGCACCGATGAAATCGGCTCGCTGGCCGGCGCGCTCGAAGGCTTCCGCCACACGCTGGCGGACGGCCGGCGGCTCGGAACGGAGGCGGAAGCGCAGCGCCATGCGGCGGAAAGCGAGCGCCACCGTTCCGAAGGCGAGCGCGAAGCGAACGCCCAGCAGCAGCAGCGCGTCGTCACCTCGCTTGCCAATGGCCTGGCGGAACTCTCCAATGGCAATCTCGGCTATCGCATCCAGGACGATTTCCCGGGCGACTATGCCAAGCTGAAGATCGACTTCAACAAGGCGCTGGAAAGTCTTGAGGAGACTATCGCGACGGTGAGTTCGACCGTCTACAATATCGGCAATGGCAGCCGCGAGATCACAACCAGCGCTCAGGACCTGTCGCGCCGGACCGAGCAGCAGGCTGCCAGCCTCGAGGAAACCGCAGCCGCACTCAACGAGCTCACCGCGCAGGTAAACTCGAGCGCCGAGAACGCCAGCTCGGCCGCCGGTACGGTCAACCTCGCCTGTGACGATGCGGAAAAGTCGGGCGAAGTGGTGCAGAAGGCCGTCGCCTCGATGCAGGGCATCGCCCGATCCTCGCAGGAAATCTCGCGCATCATCGGCGTGATCGACGAGATCGCCTTCCAAACCAACCTGCTCGCCCTCAATGCCGGGGTGGAAGCTGCCCGCGCCGGCGAGGCCGGCAAGGGTTTTGCTGTCGTCGCACAGGAAGTCCGCGAACTCGCTCAGCGTTCCGCAAACGCCGCCAAGGAAATCAAGGCGCTCATCAACGCCTCGACCAGCCAGGTCAGCGACGGGGTGGAACTGGTCGGCAAGGCTGGCGATACGCTGCAGAAAATTGCAGTGCAGGTGATGCAGATCAACGGATTGATCCGCCAGATCTCGGCTTCCGCGAGCGAACAGGCCGTCGGCCTCAAGGAGGTCAACTCGGCGGTCAACCAGATGGACCAGGTAACCCAGCAGAATGCCGCGATGGTGGAAGAGACCACCGCCGCAAGCACGGTGCTGAGCACGGAAGCGGAAACCCTGAAGTCGCTGGTCGCGCGGTTCCGCGTTTCGGCACACGCGACTGGCCACGTCCAAAGCGCTCCGCAGGCGCTGCGTCAGGTCGCCCAAACCATGCGGGCAACGCGGCCGAGCCAGCCCGCACCGGCACCACGTGCCAAGCCGGCGCCAAGGGCTGCGATCTCACACGGATCGGCGGCCGTCGCATCCGACGATTGGCAGGAATTCTGATCGCACCTAAAGCTGAACGTATAAAAGCCGCCCTTCAAACGGCGGCTTTTTCTTTGCCCGCTTATTCCGCCTTAGAGCCGAGCAACCCGTTCCGTCAGCAATTCGAAAAAGCCATCGGCATCGACATGGCGCATGACCTTGGCGTTCGGCTTGCGGCCGGAGACGTGCCACCAGTCCACTACGGTCATGCCGACCGTCAGTTCCGATTGCGTTTCGATCTCGACATTGCAGTCGCGGCCCGAAAAGAGTTCGGGCTTGATGAGGTAGGCGATGACCGTCGGATCATGCAGCGGGCCGCCATCGGAGCCGTATTTTTCAATGTCGAATCGCTCGAAAAAGGCAAGCCACGCGACCAGGACCTCCGCCGGACGGGTGCCGAGCGCGGCGATCTTTTCGACACGGGTTTTGGTCGTCAGCAATTGATGGGTGACGTCGAGCGGCAGCATGACGATCGGCATGCCCGAGGCGAACACGGTCTTTGCTGCTTCGGGATCGACATAGATGTTGAATTCGGCAGCCGGCGTGATGTTGCCGCCCTCGAAAAAGCCGCCACCCATCATCACCAGCTCCTTCGCGCGCCCCGCGATGTCCGGCGCTTTCTCAAGAGCAAGCGCGATATTGGTGAGCGGCCCGAGCGTGCAGAGCGTTACCGTTCCGGCCGGCTCGGCGCGCAGGGTCTCGATGATGAAGTCGACCGCATGCGCAGCTTTCACCGGCATTGTCGGTTCGGGCAGTTCGATACCGTCAAGGCCGGTCCTGCCGTGCACGTGCTCGGCGGTTACCTGTGGTCGCACTGTCGGCTTCAGCGCGCCTTCATAAACCGGCGCATCCGGCTTGCCGCAGAGTTCGCAGACGATCCGGAGGTTGCGACTGGTGTAGGAAAGCGGCACGTTTCCGGCGACCGCGCAGAGACCAAGCACCTCGATCTCGTCCGAACTCGCAAAGGCAAGCATGATCGCCGCGGCATCGTCCTGACCCGGGTCGGTATCGATGATGATCTTCCTGCGCTGCATGAATGCTCCTTTTTTCCGGGTAGTGGTCCACAAGCTGACATTCTGTCAAGTGCCGCATGACCGGCATGGGGTAGCCCTGACTATGAACCAGCACTCATCCTTGCGGTCGCCGCCGTAACCTCCCATATAACGAACGAGTTGGTGGGCCGCCCTGCGGGCGCCAACATGGTCGCTTGTTGCAAGGACTGTCCGATGAGCCGAATGACGCCGTTTGCGAGCCCCCTGCTTCTGGGCTTCGACGCCATGGAAAAGACGCTCGAACGCCTTGCGAAGGCGAACGACGGTTATCCTCCCTACAATATCGAACGCATCCGCGCTGACGCTTCCGGTGCCCCTGAACGGCTGCGAATCACGCTCGCCGTCGCCGGCTTTTCCGAAGCCGAGCTCGAGGTGACGACGGAAGAAAACCACCTCGTCATCCGCGGACGTCAGACAGAGCAGGGTGAGCGCGACTATCTTTACCGCGGCATTGCTGCGCGGCAGTTCCAGCGTATGTTCGTGCTCGCCGACGGAATGCAGGTTTCCGGCGCCTCTCTCAAGAACGGTTTGCTGTCGGTTGACCTTATCCGTCCCGAGCCCGCGCGCATGGTGCGAAAAATTAACATTTCCGTCTCAGAGTAGGTCAACGGCGCCAATGCCGTTGCCCCTCAATGCTGGAGGCTGGAATGCTCCTGAAAGAAGCGAATACGCGTTTGACGCTGTCCGAACTTGCTCATCTGGGTGCTGGAGAGGTCGGATATATTCGCAAGATGCGGTCGGACGAAGTGTCCCGCTGCTTCCCTGAAGCCCCGGATATCGATCCCAGTCTCGATCTTTGGGCCCTGTTCGGCGCAGATGGCACGCCGATTCTTCTGACCGACAATCGCTCCAGCACCTTCTTCAAGGCTGCTGAAGACGACTTGAAGACCGTCAGCCTGCACTGACCTTTCAGGCTTTCCTGAACGTCAGATAGGCCGAGGAACGGCCTTCTCGGCGGGCCTTGTTTTCGTATCGCGTACCTGGCCAGCCGGCGAAGGGCGTCAGCCAGTCGGAAGATTGCTCCGCCTGCCATTGAAATCCGCCATGGTCACGGCAATGGATCAGCGTCCAGTTGACATAGGTGTCGATGTCGGATGCGAACAGGAACAGACCGCCCGGCTTCAGCACGCGGTGGAAGCGGTCGAGATTGACCGCAGATACAAACCGCCTTTTCCAATGTTTCCGCTTCGGCCACGGGTCCGGATAGAGCAGGTCGATGCGATCGAGCGATGCATCCGGCAGCCAGTCGAGCACCTGCGTGGCGTCGTCGTCATAGACCCGGATATTCTCGAGCCCCAGTTCGTCGACGCGCGACAAAAGCTTCGCCATGGAATTGACGAAAGGCTCGACGCCGATGAAGCCGGTTTTTAAATTTTCCTCCGCGCGGTGGACGAGGTGCTCGCCGCCGCCGAAGCCGATCTCCAGCCGCAGCTCCTCCACCGGAATGGGAAATATCTCTGAAAGCGCGGCGGGCGCGGGCGCCGCAAGATCGAGCTTCAGTGCAGGCAGCAGAGTTGCAATCCCTTCCGCCTGGCGCTCGCGGAGCTGCTTGCCCTTGCGGCGCCCGAAGAAGGCTTCGGTGCTGCGGCTCGGGTGCTGCGGTTCGGTCATGGGCTGGTCTCTCACGATAAAAGCGGGCGTCTCCGCCAGGAGGCACCCGCTTTACAGTTTTATGGAGCTATCCGTAAAGGCCGATCAGGCTGCCTTGAGGGGCTCTTCCTTCAGCGCATCCTTGAGCGGCTTCGCCAGATCGGTTTTCTCCCAGGAGAAGGAACCGTCGCGGCCGGCCTTGCGGCCGAAGTGGCCATAAGCGGACGTCTTGGCGTAGATCGGCTTGTTGAGGTCGAGATGGCGGCGGATACCGGTCGGCGACAGGTCCATGACCTTGCGAATGGCGGCTTCCACCTGGTCTTCCGTCACACCCTTGCCCGTGCCATGCAGGTCGACATAGATCGACAGCGGCTGGGCGATGCCGATGGCGTAGGAAATCTGGATCGTGCAGCGGTCGGCGATGCCGGCAGCGACGACGTTCTTTGCCAGATAGCGGGCAGCGTAAGCGGCCGAACGGTCGACCTTGGTCGTGTCCTTGCCGGAAAATGCGCCGCCGCCGTGGGGAGCCGCGCCACCGTAGGTGTCGACGATGATCTTGCGGCCGGTAAGGCCTGCGTCACCATCCGGGCCGCCGATGACGAACTTGCCGGTCGGATTGATGTACCACTTGCAATCCCTGGCGATCGGCAGGTCGCCGAGCGCTTCCCGGATATAAGGTTCGACGACCTCGCGGACCTTCTTGGAATCCCAGCTCTCGTCGAGGTGCTGGGTGGAAAGAACGATCGAGTCGACCGCAGCCGGCTTGCCGTTTTCGTAACGCACGGTCACCTGGCTCTTGGCGTCGGGGCCGAGCTTGCCGGCATCGCCTTCGCCCTTCTTGCGGGCGATAGCGAGCAGCTGCAGGATCTTGTGGGAATAATAGATCGGTGCCGGCATGAGGTCCGGCGTTTCCTTGCAGGCGTAACCGAACATGATGCCCTGGTCGCCGGCGCCTTCATCGCCCTGCCTGTCGGCGGCGCTGTCAACACCCTGCGCGATATCAGCGGACTGGGAATGCAGCAGCACGTCGATCTTGGCCGTCTTCCAGTGGAAGCCGTCCTGCTCGTAACCGATGTCACGGATAGCCTTGCGGGCGGCGGACTTGAACTTCGAGGGATTGATGACGTCCTTGCCGTCCTTGTCCTTCTTCATCAGGCTTGGCGGCAGGCGAACTTCGCCCGCGATCACCACACGGTTCGTGGTCGCCAGCGTTTCGCAGGCAATGCGCACGGTCCAGGGATCGACGCCGGTCTTGGCCGCTTCGCGGTACACAAGATCTACAATTTCATCGGAGATACGATCACAAACCTTGTCCGGATGGCCCTCGGCAACCGACTCGCTGGTGAACAGATAACTTGCGCGCATTACGGGATTCCCCTCAAAGAAACGACGCACCTGTGTAGTGATTTTCACCGACAAACACAAGCGTACAACGACATAAATATATCTTTATGTGTACAAGTTAGGTATTCCGGCAACACTCCTCACCTTGGAATAGGCAACAAAAAAGCGGCCTTGCGGCCGCTTTCGTGCTGATATCGAAAGGTCGTTATTCGACCTCGGCATCCGCTGCCAGAGCTTTTACGAGATCAACCACACGCCGACGAACTTTCGGGTCGGAAATCTTCACGAAAGCCCGGTTCAGTTGCAGGCCCTCGGAGGAGGAGAGGAAATCGACCACGTAGTTGGAGCTCGAGGCTTCCGCCATGCCGCCCTGACCGCCCTGATCGCCCGGTGCATCCTCGAAGAAGAAGGATACCGGCACGTTGAGAATGCTGGAAATATTCTGCAGACGGCTGGCGCCAACGCGGTTGGTGCCTTTTTCGTATTTCTGAATCTGCTGGAAGGTAATGCCAAGGCTTTCACCCAGCTTTTCCTGGCTCATTCCGAGCATGGTCCGGCGAAGGCGAATCCGGCTCCCGACGTGAATATCGATCGGGTTCGGCTTCTTTTTGTTTTCAATCATAACGATGTCCTGACGACGTTTGTTGTTTAATCCTCACAACCCGGTCTGCGTGTGGTGATACACTTCGCGCGGCTGGTCACAACAGGCTCAACGTTTGAAGCATATGGCGAGACGAAAGGCTGAGACCACTATGCAATTTTAGGGGTTTTTGGTCAATTCGTCCGAAAATTAAAACCAACGCGCGAGACGCCTGCAATCAACAACATCGTCACAAGAACCAACCAGAAGTGCTGTTCCCGAGCTTTCATATCCCAATGCGGGATTGAAATGCTGCCCAAGGTTGCGTCAATCACGCCTTTTTGATTATAATCCATAGCTCGAATCAGCCTTCCAAAGGGGTCGACAACCGCCGAAACGCCGGTATTCGCCCCGCGAATCAGCGGCAGACCGTTTTCGACGGCGCGGATTCGAGCCTGCTGGAAGTGCTGATACGGTCCCGGCGTCGCTCCGAACCAGCCGTCATTGGTAATATTCAAAAGCGCGCTCGCCCGCTCCACGTCCGGCCCGATCTCGTCCGGGAAAATCGCTTCGTAACAGATCAGCGGATAGAAGACCCTGCCACCCGGCAGGGTCAGCATGGCCCGCACGGGCGCGGCACTGAAGCCGCCCGGCATGGCGATGGCATCGGGGATGCCGAGATTGCGCAGGAGATCCTCGTATGGGACATATTCCCCGAACGGGACGAGATGCAGCTTATCGGAGGCCGAAACGATCTGGCCTTGGCTGTCGATCACATAGATCGAATTGTAAAAACGCGGCGCGAAGCCCGCGCCGGCATCTTCCGAGCGGACCGCGCCGGTGATGAGGACCTGACCATCCTGCAGCACCTCGGCAATGCGGGTCAGCGCATCCGGGTTCTGGGTCAGAATGAAGGGCACCGAGGTTTCGGGCCAGACGATGATGTCCGGCCGCTTGCCACCGTTCTCGGGCGGCAAAGCCGACAACGCAAGATGTTCCTCGAAGATCGCCGCCCGTTCGGCATCGTCCAGTTTTCGCGCCTGGTCTATTACCGGCTGGACGATGCGGACGACCGGCTGGCTATCGGCGGCCGGGGCCGGCGCGGCGTCGGCGATGTGCAAACGATAGGCGCCATAACCGAGATGGGCGGCAAACAGCAAGGCCGCGAGCGTTAGCCCGGTCCGCATGCCCTTTTTAGTGCCGATCAGGGCGGGGGCTGAAAACACGAAGACGGCAAGAACCGTCACGCCGAAAATGCCGAGCACCGCCGCCGATTGCATCATCAGCGGCATCGGCATCGCGCCATAACCGACCGCATTCCAAGGGAAACCGGTAGCGACGAAGCCACGCAGCCATTCGGCAAGGCCGAAACCGAAGGCGAGCGAGGCCATCCGCCCGAAACCATCCGACCAGAAGATGCGGGCGATCGCCGTCGCAAGACCGTAAAATAGGGCAAGATAGGCAGGCAGGCCAAGAACCGCGAGCGGCAGCGCCCAGGCAAACTCGTCAGCTTCCACCAGCAGCGCATTGCCAAGCCACCAGAGGCCGGCGACGAAATAGCCGAAGCCAAAAACCCAGCCGATCCAAAAGGCCGAACGAAACCGCGCGAACCATCCACCATCTGGATTGCCGGTGGAACCGTCCATCAGCCAGACGAGCAGCGTGAAGGAGATGAAGAACGCCGCGAAGAAACCGAAGGGCGGCAGGGCGAGCGCACCGATCGCTCCTGCGAGAAAAGCAACGACGACGCGCGGGAAGCCCCAGAGAAGCATGATCCTGCCCGCCAGCCGCTCCATCTATGTTCCCTTCCGCCCCCGAATCAGCGGCTGCAGTCTTTCAAAAAATGGCGGGCTTGTCGTGAGGTCAAAGAGGCGCGGACACTTCAGGGATCACTCAGGCCTGGTGATTGCGTCCGTCGGCGTCCTGAGCGGATGGCGCCGGCAGCAGGGCAGTCGTCGGCGTCTGATCGGTGAGCAGCATCTCGCCATCGCCTTTCTGCCGGCGGCGCGCGAGCGTGCGCCTGCGCAGGATCCGTACGCGCTTGATGCGGCGAGGATCGGCCTCCAGGATCTGGAATTCGAAGCCGGGCACCGCCTGCACCACCTCGCCGCGCACGGGAATGCGACCAAGCGCGGAGAAGATCAGGCCGCCCAGCGTATCGACGTCTTCAAGGCGGTCGCGAATGTCGAAATCGGAACCAATCGCCTTGGCGATCTCTTCCAGTTCGATACGCGCATCGGCGACGAAGACGTCCTCGCTGGTGCGGGAGAACATGACCTCTTCATTGTCATGTTCGTCCTCGACATCGCCGATCACCATTTCGACGATGTCCTCATGGGTGACGAGGCCGTCGGTCCCGCCATATTCGTCGATGACGAGCGCCAGCTGGGTACGCGCCGCCTGCATGCTCTGCATCAGGTCGGAAGCGAGCATCGAGGGGGGCACGAACAGGATCTTGCGGATCAACCCGGCCTCGGCAACCGTCTGTTCGAGGTCGACACGGCCGAGGTCGAAGGCAGGCCGCGGGGTGCGCACCGTCTTTTCGGCCTTTTCCGGCTTGTCGGTGGCAAGCGGCATCGGCTGCGTAGGCGCGGCGCGCGCGCTGGTGCGGCGTTTGTTGCGAGCCTGCTTGGCGAGATAGGAGAGCAGGTCGCGGATATGGACCATGCCGCGCGGGTCGTCGAGCGTGTCGTTGTAGACCGGCATGCGCGAGCGACCGGTTTCCTCGAAATGGATCATCAGCTCGCCGATCGTCATGGTCATATCGACCGCCTCGATATCGGCACGCGGCACCATGATGTCTTCGACGCGGATCTCGCGGAACCGGAGAATATTGTGCAGCATCGCCCGTTCCTCGGGCGAGAAGGCATTGCTGATATTGGTATCGGTCATCAGCGCGTCGGCGAGGTCCTCGCGGAGCTTCTCGCCCTGCGACGGCCTGAGCAGCCTGACGGCGCGCGACCAGAAAGAGCTTTGGTGTTTCTGAGCTTCCGCTCGAGACGGACTACTGCCCTCTTCCGAGGAACTCGAGTCGGCGTCCTTGCCCTCACGGGTCGGGTTTGTCGAAAAGTCGTTCATTGGTCCAGACTATATTATCGGGTCCTGCCCCGCATAGGGGTCAGATAGGCCAAGGGCGGCCAAAATGCGAGTCTCCAACGCTTCCATTCTTTCCGCGTCGTCCGTTTGCATATGGTCGTAGCCGAACAGATGCAGGAAACCGTGGACAAGCAGATGGGTCAGATGATCATCGAAACTCTTGTCGAGATCAACCGCTTCCCGCTCAACCGTGTCGCGAGCGATGACGATATCTCCCAGCATCGGGCCCGGCATCTTGCCTGGTTCGAGCGGAAAAGCCGGGAAAGACAATACGTTGGTCGGCTTGTCCTTGCCGCGCCATTCGGCGTTGATCTCCTTGATCGCCGCGTCGTCGGTAAAGACCAGCGACAGTTCGGGGGCGATTTTCGGAAAAGGTTGCTTCTCTTCCTTCGCCAGGAATTCGGCAGCCGCCCCAAGCGCTTTTTCGCTCAAGGCCAAAAGGGCCGGCTCCTCGGGCCAGCCCTCGTCTTCAATGCTGATCTGTATGTCGAGTTGGGGCATAAGGTTTGGAGCCGACCGTTAACGGTCGACTTCCTCGCTTTCCTCGTGGACGGCATATTGCGCATCATAGGCCCGGACGATGCGGCCGACCAGCGGATGACGGACCACATCGGTATCCTTGAAGCGGATCACCGAGATGCCCTCGACGCCCTTCAGGATCTGCAACGCCTCCACCAAGCCTGATTTCACGCCACGCGGCAAATCGACCTGGCTCGGGTCACCGGTGATGATCATCCGGGCATTTTCGCCAAGACGGGTCAGGAACATCTTCATCTGCATCGACGTGGTATTCTGCGCCTCGTCGAGGATGACCGCAGCATTGGCGAGCGTGCGGCCGCGCATGAAGGCGAGCGGGGCGATTTCGATGACGCCGGCGGTGATCGCCCGCTCCACCTTGTCGCCCGGCATCATGTCGTAAAGGGCGTCATAGAGCGGCCGCAGATAGGGATCGACCTTGTCCTTCATGTCGCCGGGCAAAAAGCCCAGACGCTCGCCGGCTTCGACGGCCGGACGTGACAGGATGATGCGATCGACAGCCCCGCGTTCCAGAAGCTGGGCGGCATGAGCGACGGCGAGATAGGTCTTGCCGGTGCCGGCCGGGCCGACGCCGAACACGAGTTCCGAGCGTTCCAGCGCCCGCATATAGGCGTCCTGGGTGGGGGTGCGGGCGACGACCGTCTTTTTCTTGGTGGAAATCTGGCTCATCGAGAGCTTGGCTTTTTTCTCAAGCGTCGGCAGCTGCAGCTGGTCGTCGGCCGCCTGCGCCATGCGGATCGCGCCATCGACGTCGGAGGTCTCGACCGACCCGCCCTTCTGGATGCGTTCATAGAGGAAATCCAGCGCCCGGCGCGCCTGGTTGGTCGCCGTCAGATCGCCGGAGATCGCCACCGAATTGCCGCGCGCCCGGGCATCGATATGAAGCCGCTCTTCGAGAAGTTTGAGATTCTGATCGAATTGCCCGAAAAGCTCGCTTGCGAACCTATTGTTCTCGAACGTCAGGACAAAGTGATTGGCGTCGGTAGCGGCGGTGCGGGGCTGGCGCGCGGATGAAGAAACCAATTCACGTCCGTTCAAGTAGGGCAAGCTCCTCGATGTTAGCTCAGGCTCCTATTAAACTCTCTGCCGGGTCGGCAAACAAGCTGTTCGGGCCGGTTCCACTGATTCGTACCTGGATAATGTCACCGATTTGCGATGTTTTTGCATCAACATTCACAGATTGAAGCCAGGGAGAACGTCCGATTATCTGTCCTGGCATGCGACCGGGCTTTTCCAGCAACAGGTCGATGACTTTTCCGACGCAAGATTTGGCGAATTCGGCCTGCTGTTTCAAGAGCAGGGCCTGCAATCTTTCCAACCGCTCCGCCTTCACCTCTTCCGGCACCTGATCGCCGAGGTCGGCACCGGGCGTGCCGGGACGGGTCGAATATTTGAAGGAATAGGCCTGGGCGTAGTTCACGTCCTCGACGAGGCGCAGCGTATCTTCGAAGTCCCGATCCGTCTCGCCGGGGAAACCGACGATGAAATCGCCGGCGATGGCGATGTCCGGCCGGGCATCGCGGATGCGCTCGATCAGACGGAGGTATTCGGCACCCGTGTGACGGCGGTTCATGGCTTTCAGGATGCGATCCGAACCTGCCTGAACCGGCAGATGCAGATAGGGCATCAGGGTGCGCAGGTTGCGATGCGCCTCGATCAGCCGATCGTCCATGTCGCGCGGATGACTGGTCGTGTAGCGCAAACGCGCAAGGCCAGGGATTTCCGCCAGGCGATAAAGCAGGTCGCCGAGGCTCCATTCGCCGCCTTTCGGACCTTGCGCACGCCAGGCATTGACGTTCTGGCCGAGCAGCGTGATCTCGCGCACACCGCCGTCGACAAGCCGCCAAGCTTCGTCGACGATCTGCTGGACGGGGCGGGAAACTTCCGAACCGCGGGTGTAAGGCACGACGCAGAAGGTACAGAACTTGTCGCAGCCTTCCTGAACGGTGAGAAAAGCGGTGACGCCGCGTGCGCGGATCTTCGCCTTCTCGGTAACCGGCAGGTGCTCGAACTTGTCCTCGACCGCATATTCAGTATCGACGACCGGCTTTCCGCCGCGGGCGCGTCTCAGCGCTTCCGGCAGGCGATGGTAGGTCTGCGGGCCGATCACCACGTCGACGGCTGGCGCACGGCGGATGATTTCCTCGCCTTCGGCCTGGGCGACGCAGCCGGCGACGCCGATCATCAGTTCCCGGCCTTCGGCAGCGCGTGCCTTCTTCATGTCGCGAAGACGCCCGAGCGCGGAATAGACCTTGTCGGCCGCCTTCTCGCGGATGTGGCAGGTGTTGAGGAGGATGAGGTCGGCTTCGCCCATCTCTTCTGTCGGCACGTAACCTTCGCCCGCCAGCGCATCGCTCATGCGGCCTGAATCATAGACATTCATCTGGCAGCCGTAGGTCTTGATGAAGACCTTGCGGGAATTCGGGCGCTGGGCCGGCTCGTCGGCGGGCACGGGAAGGGAGAGGTGTTCGTTCATGGCTCGCTCCATACCGCAAGAAGACCCGGAAATGAAGCGTTTCCTATAGCGCTTCGTAGTCACGCCCCCGCAGATGGCGGTTCAGCATGCGCCGAAGCCGGCTCGTCACGGCCATGCTCAGATGCTTGCGATTGTCGCCGGCGCGGAATTCGATCGTCTCGCCGAAAGCCACGTCCACGTCGAGCGCCCCTTCCTTCAAGACGCCGAGCAGATGCGGCACCAGTTCTATATCGCCCGGCCAGGCGGCGATCGGCCGATGGTAACGGCCCATGGCCATGCCATGGATGCGGGTATAGGCGATAGCTACCGGCTGGACATGCACGACACCTTCCGGCGTGTGCTGGACCGCGGCGGCGGCGGCCCCGAACAGCGACGACTTCACCTCCAGAAGCCGGTTGCCGTCGGAGGTGGTGCCTTCGGGAAAGAGCACGACGATCTCGCCGGCCGCCATGCGCTCGGCGATCTCGTTCACCTGGTCGCCGGTCCGACGCTTCTGCTCGCGAGCGACGAAGATGCTCTTCTGCAGCTTGGCGAGCGTGCCGAAGACCGGCCATTCCGACACTTCCATCTTGGCGATGAAGACGACGTCGGCGATCGCCCCGAGCACGAGAATATCCTTCCACGACGCATGATTGCAGGCAAGCATCAGCGGCCGGCGACGCTCCAGTGTTCCGTGAACATGAATACGGATGCCCAGCAGGAAACATGCGGTCCGATGCCAGTAGCGCGGGATATAGCGGCGGATCTTGAGGTCGAGTGCGAGGCCCAGGAGCTGGAACGGCCACAAAATCAGCGTAACTGCGAAAAGAACGACAAAAACGAAGCCGATCCGCGCCCAGGTAATCACTTATCGTCCTTGTCCAGCGGGATGCCGTAGAGCTCCAGCCGGTGGCCGACGAGACGGAAGCCGTGCTCCCGGGCGATGCGTTCCTGCAGCGCCTCGATTTCCGCCGAGCGGAACTCGATGACGGTACCGGTCTTGAGATCGATCATATGGTCATGATGTTCTTCAGGCACGGTCTCGTAACGCGAGCGGCCGTCGCGGAAATCGTGACGTTCGATGATCCCTTCGTCCTCGAACAATTTTACCGTGCGGTAAACCGTCGAGATCGAGATACGCGGGTCGACTTTCGAGGACCGGCGATAGAGTTCCTCGACATCGGGATGGTCAACGGATTCCTGCAGGATACGCGCGATCACGCGGCGTTGATCCGTCATTCGCATGCCCTTTTCGGCACACAGCTCCTCCAGGGTTTTGGAAAGGTCTGTCATGTCGTTTTGGCTTTCGAAACGTTCCCGTAGAAACTAACGGACTAACGAAGAACGCGGCTCATGACAAGCGCCGTGGAGCGCGTCCCATCCGGCCCGGCGTAATAGGCGGGGCGTTCGCCCACTTTCCGGAAACCGAGCTTGCGGTAAAGCTCGACGGCGGGGCGGTTGGCTGCCTCCACTTCCAGGAACATGCTCTCCCCGCCGCGCGACGCCGCCTCGCGCAAGGCCGCCTGCATCAGGCGCCAGCCGAGCCCCACCCGGCCGAATTTCTCGTTGACGGCGACCGTCAAAATCTCTGCCTCGCCGGCAGCCTCACGCGAAAGAACGAAACCGCCGAGCGGCTTCGAGAAGAACGCATTGGTCTGGCGGGCAACAAAACCGAAGACATTGTGCTGCAGGAGGAGGTTCTGGAATTCTCCGTCGCTCCATTGTCGCGGAAACCGCTGGCCATGCAGCTCGGAGATCTCCAGGCAATCGCCGGCCTCCATCGGCACGACTTCGAAATACGGCTTCCAGGTCAGATAATCGTCGAGCATCGGCGCAGTCTGTACATTCACGAACGGGCAAGGGCGAAACCGGTCTGCGGTTTCGCATCGGGTCCCCGAAGATACAACGGTTTAGGGCGTTGCGCATCCGCAGGTTTTTCGGCAGCGATGCGCGCGACGACGGCAATGTCGAAGCGATCCCGCCCGTCATATTCGGCCATTCCCTTACCAAGGGAATGCTCGACCCAGGAGCCGGTCATTGCTGCCGAAAGAGACCGGGCAAGTTCCGAAGCATCCTCCGGCGAAAGCGCTGCGGGTTGGCTCAACGCCTCACCCTTGGCGGAAAATGCCTGGGAGTAGATCTCGTTGCGTTTGGCATCCATGGCAACCACGACCGGCTGGTCGGGATGTTCGCCCAGAAACTTGAGCGCCAAGGCCTCCAACGTGGTCACGCCGACCGATTCCACGCCGAGCGCGAGCGCAAAACCACGGGCGGCGGCGACGCCGACGCGAATGCCGGTGAACGAGCCGGGGCCGATGACGACCGCGACGCGCTCGACGGCCTTGAGAGGAAGATTGGCTGCAGCGAGCGCTTCGTCGATGACCGACATCAGCCTTTCGGCATGGCCCTTTCCGATCGTCTCGGTGACTTCAGACAGCATTTTGCCCGCGGCGCTGTCGTAGAGCGCTGCGGAGCAATCCACCCCGGCGGTATCGATGGCGAGAATAATCATTCAACGGTGCCGGCGGGCTCAGAGAGCTTCGACGGCCTGCACTTCCGGAACGAAATGCTTCAGCAGGTTCTGTACGCCATGCTTCAGCGTCGCCGTGGAAGACGGGCAACCCGAGCATGCGCCCTTCATGTTGAGATAGACCGTGCCGTCGCGGAAACCCTTGAAGGTAATGTCGCCGCCATCCTGGGCGACGGCCGGGCGGACGCGGGTTTCGAGCAGTTCCTTGATCGTCGCGACGATCGTTTCGTCGTCCTCGTCGAAAAACTCACCTTCCACGTCGGATGCTTCCGCAAGCGTGGACGCACCACCCATGACCGGCGCGCCGGACATGAAATGCTCCATGATCGAACCGAGGATCGCCGGCTTCAGGTGCTGCCATTCGGCGCTTTCCTTGGTGACGGTGATGAAGTCGTAGCCGAAATAGACGCCGGTCACGCCGGAGATGCCGAACAGCCGCTCAGCCAGCGGAGATGCTTCCGCCTCGCCGGCATTGCGGAAATCGGCGGTGCCTTTATCCATGACGACTTTGCCGGGCAGGAACTTCAGGGTCGCCGGGTTGGGGGTGGCTTCCGTCTGAATGAACATCTCGTCTCTCCTGGGGCACGACGCCCCTCGCAAATTTAGAACTCTTCAAAAGAAGATAAGCCGTATCAGCTTTTCGTTCAAGTGCTCCTTTGCCTGCGCAAGATCAAGTCCGCAATCAGGCCAGCGCGTCGATTTCCTCGGCCGTCAGCGTATCGGGCAGCACGGTGACGGGGATCGGGAAGGCCGCAACGGCCGACACCAGGGGTCCAGGTCCTTCCTTTGTGGAACCGGCCGCCAGCACGAGGACCGCAATGTCACGGTCTTCCTCGACCAACTGAATGATCTGCTCGCTGGCGTTGCCTTCGCGGATGACGATTTCCGGATCGATGCCGATCGTATCGCGCACCTTCTGGGCGGCCTTTGCCATCACCGCGTCCGCTTCTTCGCGAGCCTCGGCACGCATGATCTGCTCGACGCCCAGCCATTGCTGGAAATCGCCCTCGGGAATAACGAAAAGCAGAACAAGCCCCCCGTTGGAGTTCTTGGCGCGGCGTCCGGCGTAATGAACCGCCTTTTCGCATTCCGGCGTGCCGTCGATGACGGCCATGAACTTGCGCCGGTGCCCTTCAAGCCGCGAAAGCCGTTTCGAAACCATGCTTCCCCTCCTTCGCATGTAGTCGACCGAAGCAGTCGTGATGCGGAACTTATACCAACCGAAAAAAATGAAAACCCGCCACGAATGCCGTGGCGGGTATGCAATCTTTGCGTGACTTGAAAGGCGCCGATAATCTCAGCGCAGGAAGCCGACGATGTCGAAGACATCTCCCATGACTTTCTCGGCGCGGGCGCGGGCGCGCTCGCCACCATCCTTGAGGATGGCATCGATATGGGTCGTGTCGTCCATCAGGCGGCGCATTTCCGAGGTGATCGGCGAAAGCACCTGCACGGCGAGATCGGCAAGCGCCGGCTTGAAAACCGAGAACTGCTGGCCGCCGTATTCCGCGAGAACGTCGGCCTTGGTCCTGTCGGCAAGGGCTGCATAGATGCCAACGAGATTGTCGGCTTCCGGGCGGCCCTTGAGGCCTTCCAGTTCGCTCGGCAGGCCTTCCGGATCGGTCTTGGCCTTGCGGATCTTCTTGGCGATCTCTTCCGGATCGTCCATCAGGTTGATGCGCGACAGGTCCGAAGGATCGGATTTCGACATCTTCTTGGTGCCGTCACGCAGCGACATGACGCGCGGCGCCGGCCCGTCGATCAGCGGCTCGACCAGCGGGAAGAAGCCATGGATCGGCTCCTCGCCAACGACCATGTCGACACCGGTGCCGGCGGCGCGGATCTTCTCCTGGAAGTCGATATTGAACTTCTGGGCGATATCGCGGGCAAGCTCCAGGTGCTGCTTCTGGTCGTCGCCGACCGGCACGTGGGTGGCACGGTAGACGAGAATGTCGGCCGCCATCAGGCTCGGATAGGCGAGCAGGCCGAGCGAGGCGTTCTCGCGGTCCTTGCCGGCCTTGTCCTTGAACTGGGTCATGCGGTTCATCCAGCCGATGCGGGCGACGCAATTGAAGACCCAGGCGAGTTCCGCATGCTGCGGCACGGCCGACTGGTTGAAGACAATATGTTTCTTCGGGTCGATGCCCGAAGCGATGAAGGCGGCGGCGATCGAGCGGATCTGCCCCCGCAGGTCGTCATGGACGAGCTGGGCGGTGATCGCGTGCAGATCGACGACGCAATAGATGCAGTCGTTGTTTTCCTGCAGCGCCACGAACTTGCGGATCGCTCCGAGATAGTTGCCGAGATGGAGATTGCCGGTCGGCTGGACGCCGGAAAAGACAAGCGGCTTGAAGGTATTCATATCGTCCTCAATTAGGCTGGTGGAGGGCCCCAGACCCGAAGGGTCATGTTGCTAACGCGCGGGCTTATGCACGGCGAAGCGCGGAGGATCAAGAGGCCGCGGAAGCCGCATGTTCAATCAGATCCCAGGTGTTGCCGTAGGGATCGGCAAACACCGCCACCGAACCGTAAACCTCGTGGCGCGGCTCCTCAAGGAAGCGGACGCCCTTGGCCGTCATGGCGGCATGATCGCGGGCGAAATCGTCGGTCTTCAGGAAGAAGCCGACCCGGCCGCTGGTCTGGTTGCCGATTGCCGCCTTCTGCGTGTCGGTGGCGGCCTCAGCCAGCAACAGTGCCGCGCCTTCGCCACCCTTTGGCTTCACCACGACCCAACGCTTGCCCTCCGGCTGCACGCTGTCTTCCAGGCAATCAAAGCCGAGCACATCGCAATAGAAATCCTTCGCGCGATCGTAATCGTCGACAATCAGGGCCACGAGAAACAGCGATTGGACAGGCATGCGGAAGCTCCGAATTCGAGTGATTAAGCCACCCGCGGGTTGCCGGCCGTGGTGGCTTTGGCGGTGCGAGGAGCTCCATTCAGGAGGCCTCGCGAAACACTACAGCGACAAAAGAGCAGTCCACATATCATTCGAGGTAGGGCCGAGAAACACCTACCTCATTAGGCGTACAACTCCTAAGTCAATACGCCTAATGGGAAAATTTTTCTCCACCCATCTCCGAATAGATTAACGGATGTTAGTCTTTTAGGCAGGCAGAATCCCATTTCTGAGCAAAAGTCTCCTTATTCGCGCCAATTTTGGAAAGGAAATACCCAAGCGCATCACAGTTAACCGGTCATGAACGACACGGTCTGTCCACGGGGGATACCCATGCGCATCATATTTCGCGTCGCGCTTTTCTGCCTTTTGACGCTAGGGCTCAATGTCGCCGCCGAAGCCGGCGAAAATCAGAAACGCAGAAGCACTTCCTTCAAGCACGATTATTCAGCTTTCTTCACCGTGCAGCGGATCAGCGTTCGCACAAGTTGTTTTCCGGAAAAACTGGGGGCCATCCTTGCGCATATCGCGCGCGAGACCGGCCATAAGCCTATGGTCACGTCGGGCCATCGGCCGCATTCCGGCGGGTCTCAGCACAGTCATTGTTATGCGGCCGATATCCGGGTGCCGGGTGTGTCGGAGCGAGCAATCCTCGCAGCCGCGGCCAGCGCACCGGGTATCGGCGGCATCGGCCGCTATTGCAACGGCATCGTGCATGTGGACGTCGGACCGAAACGCCAATGGGCGTATTGCGGCGGGCGGAAACGAGGCTAGGTCTTCGGTTTCCGTTGCACGTTCCGGCGTATCATGCCGATATCGGCGCCACCGATCAGGAAGGCGCAGGCGAAATAGACGGTGATCGCCAGCACAAGCAGGCAGGCAAGTGCCGCGACCTGATGGATCAGCAGCGCATCCGGGGTCAGCCACGACCCGGCATAGCGGAGCGCAAAGATCAGTGCTGCGGACATGATACCTGTCGAGACGAGCAACAGGGCCGTGCGCTTGGCGAGCGCCCATTCCCAGGCGAGATGGCCGCGCCAGACGAGCGTCGAAAACAGCAGCACGGTGTTCGTCCAGCCGGCCGCAGCTTCGGCTGTGGCAATGCCGCGCTCGGCGATCAGCGGGAAAAGCGAAATCGCCAGGCCAGAATTGATGACGACCGAGAGCATGGTGAAACGCATCGGCGTCCTTGTGTCCTCGCGGGCATAAAACCCGGGCTGTAGCGCCTTGATCAGCACGAACCCCGGCAGGCCTATGCCGTAGATCGCGAGAACGGAGGCGACGACCGAGGTGTTTTCGGCGGAGAAGGCACCGCGTTCATAAAGCACGCGAATGATTGCTTCCGACAGGATCCAGAGCCCGGCCGCAGCCGGAAGGGTCAGGAACAGCACGAATTCGATGGAGCGGTTCTGGGTATTGGCAGCCTCCTTGAGATGCCCGCCCTTCAGGGCACGCGCAAGTTCCGGCAAGAGCACGACGCCGACGGCGACGCCCACCACGCCCAGCGGAAGCTGGTAGATGCGGTCGGCATATTGGAGGGCGGCGATCGCGCCTTCCTTGCCGGAGGCGATCGCCTGGCCGATGATCTGGTTGATCTGGGTGATGCCGCCGGTGACGGCCGCCGGCACCGCAAGCACGAGGAGGCGCTTGACGTTCGGCGTCATCTTCGGGCGGCGGAAGCCGATGTTGATGCCGGCATGGCGCACACCAGCATAGACCACGGCAAGCTGCAGGAGGCCGGCCGCCAGCACGCTCCAGGAGAGATACCAGGCGATGGTCAGCGGATCCGCATGGATCCAGAGGCCGTAGAACAAGGCACCGATCATCACCACGTTCAGGAAAACCGGGGCGATGGCGGCAGCAAAGAAATGATGCAGCGAATTCAGCATGCCACTCAGCATCGCCGTCAGCGACATGCACATCAGATAGGGGAACATCACCGCCGCTAAGCGGATGGTGATGGAGGTCTTTTGGGGATCGTCGGCGAAACCCGGTGCGATGATCCATTCCACCAGCCACGGCATCATCAGTTCCATGACGATGGTGATGATCATCAGAGCCGAGAACAGAACGCCGAAGACTTCTTCCGAAAAACGCTTGGCACCCTCGACGCCGTTCGCCTCGATCTCTTTCGAAAACAGCGGCACGAAGGCAGCGTTGAAGGCGCCCTCGGCAAACAGCCGGCGGAAGAGGTTCGGGAAACGGAAGGCGGCGTAGAAAACGTCGGCCATCGGGCCGGTGCCGAGCGCCGCCGCCATGAAGGTCTCGCGCGCAAAACCGAAAATCCGGCTGCCGAGGGTCGCTCCGCCGACGGTTGCGAATTTCCGGACTAAGCTCATCGGGCGGGACTCATCGGACGAAACTCACACGCTTGCCTTGGACTTGCGCGGCTGCGACGCCTGATCCGGATTGGGGGCCGGCGCGATCATGCCCATCGGCATGCCGCTCCTCAGTTCATCCTCCTGCTCGGACATCACAGCCTTCAGCCGCGCCGCGATATTGCCCTGGCGGTTCTCGTTCACGACCTTTTGGCCGACGAGATCGGTGACATAGAAGGTATCGATGACCTTTTCGCCGAAGGTGGTGATGCGTGCCGAATGGATGTCGAGCGAGAGATCGGCAAGCACGGCGGTGATATCCGCCAGCAGGCCGGTACGGTCGAGGCATTCCACCTCGATGACCGTGAACTTGTTCGACAGGCCGTTCGAGAGAATGACCGACGGCGGAATGGTGAAGGTCTTGTTGCGCTTGCGGGACTTGGCGCGCGTCGCGATGACTTCCGGCAGGCGCTTCTTGCCCGACAGCACGTCCTCGATCATCCGGCTGATCGTGCCGGCGCGGCGCAACTCGTCCTCGTCCACCGGGAATTCGCGGTTGATCAGAATGGTGTCGAGCGCCCGCCCGTCCGAGGTCGTGAAGATCTGTGCGTCGGCAATGTTGGCGCCGGCTGCGGCACAGGCGCCGGCGATGATCGACAGCAGGCGCGGATGGTCCGGCGCCAGGACAGTGATCTCGGTGATGGCGTGGAAACTGTCCGTCCGCACCATGGTGGCGAGCGCCTGGCCCGCCTTGTCGGTGTCGCGGAGGAACTTCGTGTGACGGACCTGGTCGTCCAGCGAGACCGACAGGAGGTAGGGCTGGTAGTGCAGTTTCGAATAGGTGCGGCGATCCTTGGCGCTCCAGTCGGCCAGTGCCTTGAAGAGCTCCTCTTCGGCAACCTTGGCGCGCTCCTTGCGCGATACCTCGGAGAAACCGCCCGAGAGCAGCAGCTCGGTCTCGTAATAGAGCGTGCGCAGCAGCTGGCCCTTCCAGCCGTTCCAGACACCCGGGCCGACGGCGCGGATATCGCAGATGGTCAGGATCAGGAGCAGCTTCAGCCGGTCCATCGACTGTACCTTTTCGGCGAAGTCGGTGATCGTCTTGCGGTCATGCAGGTCACGGGTCTGGGCTGTCATCGACATCAGGAGATGCACTTCGATCAGCCAGACCACGAGTTCGGTCTGCTTGGCATTGAGGCCGAGACGCGGGCAAAGCTTGCGGGCGATGCGGGCGCCGGCGATCGAATGATCCTCCTGCCGGCCCTTGGCGACATCGTGCAGCAGCACGGCGACATAAAGCGCCTCGCGCTCTTCGACACTCGGCATCACCTTGTTGGCGAGCGGGTGGATATCGGCGGCCTTGCCCCTGTCGACTTCCGACAGCGCTTCGACGGAGCGGATCAGGTGCTCGTCGACCGTATAATGATGATACATGTTGAACTGCATCATCGCGACGACCTTGCCGAATTCCGGAATGAAGCGGCCGAGCACGCCCGCCTCATTCATCCGACGCAGCATCAGTGCCGGATCACGCCGCGAGGTCAGCATGGAGAGGAAAAGCCGGTTGGCCTCCTCGTCCTCGCGCACCTCGTTGTCGATCAGCGAAAGCGAGCGGGTCATGCGCTTCAGGGCATCGGGATGGAGCTCAAGCCCGTTGATATCGGCCACATGGAAAAAGCGGATGATATTGACCGGATCGCGCTTGAAGACATTCGGATCGGCAAGCGTGATGCGACCGCGGTCCACCACGAATTCAACGGTGCCGGGGATCTTGTGAAGACGCTTGGTGAAACGCGAGATGACGCGGTTGGTAAGGCCGGGTGCCGCCTTCGCCTGCTGCTCTTCGAGTGCTGCGCAGAGAATGCGGGTCAGATCGCCGACATTCTTCGACACGAGAAAATAGTGCTTCATGAAGCGTTCGACGGCGGAAAGGCCGGGGCGCGAGTGATAACCGAGGCTCTCGGCAATCTCGCGCTGGATGTCGAACGAAAGACGTTCCTCGGCCTTGCCGGTCAGGAAATGCATCTGGCACCGCACCGCCCAGAGGAAGTCGTCCGCCTTTTCGAACGAGCGGGCTTCTTCGCGCGAGAGAACGCCCAGCTTCACCAGTTCGGTCGTCTCGCGGACGCGGTAGTAATATTTGGCGATCCAGAAGAGCGTGTGGAGGTCCCGCAGGCCGCCCTTGCCTTCCTTGACGTTCGGCTCGACCAGATAACGCGTATCGCCGGCCTTCTCGTGGCGATTGTCGCGCTCGGCAAGTTTGGCGGCAATGAATTCCGGACCGGTATCGGCGACGATTTCGTTGTCGAAACGGCTCTCGAGGTCGTTCACCAGCGCCTCGCGGCCGCAGATGTAGCGGCTTTCGAGAATGGCGGTGCGGATCGTCATATCCGTCTTGGAGAGACGGATGCATTCTTCAACGGTGCGGGTCGCGTGGCCAACCTTGAAGCCCATGTCCCACAGCACGTAGAGCAGGAACTCGACGGCCTTGCGCATGGTCTCGGTATTTCGCGGAGGCAGCAGGAACAGGAGGTCGATGTCCGAACCCGGCGCCAGCGTGTCGCGGCCATAACCGCCGACGGCTGCCACGGCGATATCCGTGCCCTCCGTATAAAGGCCTTCGGCGATCGTCTCGTAAAGAACGCGGATCAGCTGGTCCTGGAGCCAGGAGATGCGGCGGGCGCAATTCAACCCGCTGCCGTCCTTGGAGAGAAGCTGGCGGGCCTTTTCGCGGCCCTCGACGCTTGCCCGGCGCAGCAACGGCAGAAGCGCCGCCCGCAATTCCAGCTGGGGGCGATCCTTGTCCTTGACGATCGCCCTGCAATCGGCCCGAAGACGGGCCACGTCGAGAAGTTCAGAAAAATCGATGTCGTGTCTGGCCATATTATCCTGCCGGTGCCCGGCCTGCGGAGGGAGGCTATAATCTTTTTGAGGCACCTTGACCAACGATTATCATCATCGGACGTTTCAAAGTTGTTGCTTCCCGCTTTGAAGTTCAAGGCCGTGTTTTTATCGCACCGCCGTCTTGTGCGGCCCTTGCCTCGGCTCTCCATTGCTTGGGGCTCATGCCCGTCACGCGGCGGAATTCACGGTTGAAGTTCGATTTCGTCGAGAAGCCGACGTCCAGCATGACCTGGATCACCGTCCGTTCGGTCTCCCGTAAGAGGCGGCAGGCTTCAGCGATACGGCGATCGTTGACGAACTGCGAGACATTCAACCCCCTCGCGCGATTGATGACGGCAGAGACCTCGCGGGCCGGAAGCCTTGCCTTGCGGGAAAGCTTCGCAAGGCTCAGATCCTCGCTCCTGTAAAGCTCGCCCTCTTCCAGAGCCGCCTCGATGCGAGATAACGCGATCTTATCTTCTTCCGTTGGCTCGACGGAAGGCGAAGCAGCAGTCGGTTCGGCCGGCGAAAAATCCGGTGAAAAATAGTAGACGATCACCACGGCCATCGCCGCGAGGTTCATGATCGTAACCGCCACCGGTACGTCACGGGCGCCGTAAATATTGGTGTAGACGGCGAGCGCGGCATCGCTGAGAGCGAAGAACAGCATCAGCCCGGCGGTCAACCGGGCGGCGCGCAGAGCCGGACGAACCCGCTGCAGGGAGGCTTCGGCCATCACGTCGTCTCCGCCCGAGACCGTCAGCCTGTAGAGCGCAACGCCGTAGCCGAAGAAGATCACCAGCAGCAGTGGATCGACAAGATCGCGGAAGAAGCCAACCGCCACTGCCACGACGCAGGGCACCACGGCGTGCAACCAAGGCCGCTCTAGAGGTTTTGCGGTCAGGCCACGGAACGCCAGGAAGGCAAGCGGCGGCATAATGGACGCGGTGATCGGCAAAAAGGGCACCAATCCGTCGACCCCGTAGCCGAAACGCAGCCCTACGCCGACGCCCTGGAAGGCATAGAGCACAAGGAACGCATAGAAATAGCGACGCGTTCCGGGCAGTTCGACGCCCTTCAGGCTGCGATAAAGCGTCAGCGCGAAGACGAGGCCGGCAAGAAAAGGCAAGGGAACGGACAGCACGCAGGATACCCGATGAAACGGCCTCGATCACGATCTGGAAGGCATTAGCATGTTCAGGCCGAGATGGCATGCGGATCGAGGGTCCGAAGGGGGCGATCCTCGGCACGGTCCCTCACCTGCTAAATCGCGCACCCTCAACCCGTTGTCGAAACGTCAGGCCTTGAGCTGCTTCTTCAGCGCGTAAAGCGCGTCCAGAGCTTCACGAGGCGTCATGTCGTCCGGGTTGATGGCCTTCAGCGCGTCCTCGACCTTGGACGGCCCGGCGCGCTTGGCTTCTTCGCGGCGGACTGCGACCTGGAAGAGCGGCAGGTCGTCGATCAGCTGGCTCGCGGGATTCTTGCGGTCGGAATCCTCAAGCTTGGTCAGCACGTCGCGGGCACGGGCAACCACCGAGTCGGGAAGACCCGCCAGTCGCGCGACTTGGATGCCGTAGGAACGGTCGGCAGCACCGGGGCCGACTTCGTGCAGGAAGATCACCTCGCCATCCCATTCCTTCACCCGCATCGTGGCATTCGAAAGCCGGTTCAGCTTCTCCGAAAGCACGGTCAGCTCATGGAAGTGGGTGGCGAACAGGCCGCGGCATCTGTTCGCCTCGTGCAGGTGCTCGACCGCCGCCCAGGCGATCGACAGGCCGTCGAAGGTCGCGGTGCCACGGCCGATCTCGTCGAGGATGACCAGCGAACGATCGCTCGCCTGGTTGAGGATGGCGGCCGTCTCGACCATCTCGACCATGAAGGTGGAACGCCCCCGGGCCAGATCGTCCGAAGCGCCGACGCGCGAAAAAAGCCGGTCGACGATGCCGACATGGGCGGAGGCCGCTGGCACGAAGGACCCCATCTGGGCGAGAATGGCGATCAGCGCGTTCTGGCGCAGGAAGGTCGACTTACCGCCCATATTCGGGCCGGTGAGCAGCCAGAGCGCACCGAACTCACCGCCATTATGCGGCGAGAGATCGCAATCATTGGCGATGAACGGGCCGGCCGATTGTTTGCGTAGCGCCTGTTCGACCACGGGGTGGCGACCACCTTCGATCGCGAACATGCGCGAGTCATCCACTGTCGGACGGCGATAGCTCCATTCGTCGGCGAGCATGGCAAGGCCCGCCGCGACGTCGATCACCGCCAGCGCCCGGGCGCCGGCCTTGATCGTCTCCGCCTCCGAGGTCACGGCTGCGACCATGCTGTCGAAGGCTTCGAGCTCTATCGTCAGCGCCTTGTCGGCGGCATTGGCGATGCGGCTTTCGAGATCGGCAAGTTCTGTCGTCGTGAAGCGCATAGCGCTCGCCATGGTCTGGCGGTGGATGAAGCGCGCCTTGCCTTCAGGCGTATCGGTCATCGTGCCCGAATTGCCGGCGGTCACCTCGATGAAATAACCGAGCACGTTGTTGTGCTTGATCTTCAGCGACTTGATGCCGGTTTCCTCGGCATATTGGAGCTGGAGCGCGGCAATCACCCGCCGCGACTGGTCGCGCAACGCCCGCACCTCGTCGAGGTCCGAATGGGCGCCATCGGCGAGGAACCCACCGTCGCGCTTCAGAAGCGGCAGTTCCCGCGCCAGCATGTTGCCGAGCATGGATTCCAGATGAAGCGGCAAAGCCTTCAGGTCGTCGAGCGCTTGCCCCAGCTCCTCGGGCAGCATCGCCTTGTCGAGGAAGGCCGCGACACCGCGGGCCGCTTCCAGCCCCTGCAGGATACTGCCGAGATCACGCGGGCCACCGCGGTCGAGCACCAGGCGCGACAGGGCGCGCGGCATATCCGGCACGTGCTTCAACCCGGAGCGCAGCTCGCCGCAGAGCGAGGGTTCTTCCAGCAGGAAGGAGATGGAATCGAGACGCCGGTTGATGCGGTCGGGATCCGTCAGCGGCGACATCAGCCGCTCGGCGAGCAAACGAGCGCCGCCTCCGGTCACCGTGCGGTCGATCGCCTTCAGAAGCGTTCCTTCGCGCTCCCCGGACAAAGTCTTGGTCAGTTCCAGATTGCCGCGGGTCGCCGGGTCGATGAACAGCGTCGAGGCGCCGCTTTCCCGTTCCGGGCGGCCGAGCGGCGGCCGTTCGGCGATCTGGGTCTTTTCCACATAGGCGACGGCGGCCGCGGCGGCGGCGAGTTCTGCACGGGAAAAATTGCCGAAACCATCGAGCGTGCCGACACCAAAATAGCGGGTAATGCGGCCCTCGGCGCTGGCGCTGTCGAAGAGCACGGACGGCTGCGGGACCGCGACCTTGCCGAGCACGTCGAAGACGGGTTTCAGTTCGGCATCATGAAACATCGTGTCCGGCAGGATCAGTTCGCGTGGATCGATGCGCAGGATATCGGCGAGCAGCCGGGACTGATCGGTCTCCGCCAGCCGAAAGACGCCGGTCGAGATATCGATCCAGGCAAGCGCCAGAAGCGGTTCGGCGGCTCCCTTGATGCGGGCGAGCGCCATCAGGTAATTCGACTCGAACGGTGAGAGGAGCTTTTCCTCGGTAATCGTGCCCGGCGTCACCAGCCGCACGACGTCACGCTTCACCACCGATTTCGAGCCGCGTTTCTTGGCCTCCGCCGGGTCTTCCACCTGTTCGCAGACTGCGACGCGGAAACCGAGCGAGATCAGCTTCTGCAGATAGTCGTCGGCGGCATGCACCGGCACGCCGCACATCGGGATTTCGCGGCCGAGATGCTGGCCGCGCTTGGTGAGCGTGATGCCGAGCGCGCGCGACGCATCGACCGCATCCTCGAAGAAGAGCTCATAGAAATCGCCCATGCGGTAGAAGAGCAGCGAACCCGGATTGTTCGCCTTGATCTCGATATATTGCTCCATCATCGGCGTTGCCGAGGCGCGGCTTTCCTCCGAGGCAAGCTCGGCAGTATTCAGGGCGTCGATGGGGAATCTTTCAAACTGGGTCACGGAACCGATTTTTTGTTGCGCGCTGGAACTTGCGACACTATCGATGAAGACACCTGAAAGACAACATCTGCCGCGGCCTAGAGGACGGCTGCCCACAAAAAGCTGGAGGAGACATGCCTGCTAAGGACAAGGCCACGGAGAAGGCCGCACGTTCGCGCGCTTCCGTAACCGAACAGGAAGCACTCGATTTCCATTCGGAAGGCCGCCCCGGTAAACTCGAAATCAATCCCACCAAGCCGATGGCGACCCAGCGCGACCTGTCGCTTGCCTATTCGCCGGGCGTTGCCGTGCCGGTCTTGGCCATCGCCGCAAACCCGGCAACCGCCTATGACTACACGACACGCGGCAACATGGTCGCCGTCATCTCCAACGGCACGGCGATCCTCGGTCTCGGCAATCTTGGGGCGCTCGCCTCGAAACCGGTGATGGAAGGCAAGGCCGTGCTGTTCAAGCGCTTCGCCGACGTCGACGCGATCGACCTTGAGGTCGACACCGAAAACGTCGACGAATTCATCAACTGCGTGCGCTTCCTCGGCCCTTCCTTTGGCGGCATCAACCTCGAGGACATCAAGGCGCCGGAGTGCTTCATCATCGAAAGCCGCCTGCGCGAGCTGATGGACATCCCGGTTTTCCATGACGACCAGCACGGCACGGCGATCATCGCCGCCGCTGGCCTGATCAACGCGCTGGAACTGACCGGCCGGGACCTCAAGACCACCAAGCTCGTCTGCAACGGCGCCGGCGCCGCGGCGATCGCCTGCGTCGAACTCATCAAGGCGATGGGCTTCAATTCGGAAAATGTCATTCTCTGCGACACCAAGGGTGTCATCTATCAGGGCCGTACCGAAGGCATGAACCAGTGGAAGTCCGCCCATGCGGTGAACACCGCCAAGCGGACCCTCGCCGAGGCCATGAAGGACGCCGACGTCGTGCTCGGTCTTTCCCAAAAGGGCGCCTTTACCGAAGAGATGATCCGTTCGATGGCGGACAGGCCGATCATCTTCGCGATGGCCAATCCCGATCCGGAAATTACCCCGGAAGAGGTCACCCGCATTCGTGACGACGCAATCATGGCGACCGGACGTTCGGATTATCCGAACCAGGTCAACAACGTCCTCGGCTTCCCCTATATCTTTCGCGGCGCGCTCGACGTGCGGGCTAGCCAGATCAACGACGCGATGAAGATCGCTGCCGTCAATGCGCTCGCCAGTCTCGCCCGCGAAGACGTGCCGGACGATGTCGCCGCCGCCTATCAGGGCAACCGCCCCCGTTTCGGCGCACAATACATCATCCCGGTTCCGTTCGACCCGCGCCTCATCTCGGCGATCCCGGTCGCCGTCGCGGAAGCCGCGATGGAAAGCGGCGTCGCCCGCAAGAACATTGCCGACCTGGCCGCCTATGGCCGCGAACTTTCTGCCCGTCGCGATCCGATTGCCGCGACGACGCAGGGCATCTACGAACGCGTTCGCCGCTTTCCGAAGCGGGTTGTCTTCGCCGAGGCCGAAGAAGAGCAGGTCATGCGCGCGGCGATTTCCTTCACCACCCAGAAGCTCGGCACTGCCATCCTTCTCGGCCGCGACGACGTCATCCGCACGACGGCGGAAAAGGCGGGCATCGACCTCGACCGCACCGGCGTCGAAATCGTCAACGCGCGTCTTTCCAATCGGCTCGATGCCTATATCGATCATCTCTACGCGCGCCTGCAGCGCGAAGGCTTCCTCTATCGCGACGTCCAGCGCCTGATCCACAACGATCGCAACCACTTCGCCGCGACCATGGTCGCCATCGGCGATGCGGATGCTATGGTAACCGGCACGACCCGCAATTATGCGACGGCGCTTCAGGACGTCCGCCGCTGCATCGATCCGAAGCCGGGGCACAAGGTGATCGGCGTATCGCTGGTGATCTCACGCGGCCGGACGATCTTCGTCGCCGATACCGCCGTCCACGATATGCCGAATGCGGAGGATCTCGCCGATATCGCCGTCGAAGCCGCGCGCGTCGCAAAGCGCATGGGCTACGAGCCTCGTGTCGCGATGCTTGCTTATTCCACCTTCGGACAGCCGATCGGCGAGCGTTCGGAGCGGGTTCGCGAGGCGGTCAAGATCCTCGACCAGCGTCGCGTGGATTTCGAATATGACGGCGAGATGGCCGCGGACGTGGCGCTCAACCCGCACCGGATGGAGCAATACCCGTTCAGCCGGCTCTCGGGAACAGCCAACGTGCTCGTCATGCCGGCGATCCATTCGGCCTCGATCTCGACCCGCATGCTGCAGGAACTCGGCGCTTCGACAGTGATCGGTCCGCTGCTCGTCGGCCTCGACAAATCGGTACAGATCACCTCGATGGGTGCCAAGGACAGCGATATCGTCAATATGGCAGCAATCGCGGCTTACAACGCCGGGACGTAAGTGGTTTTCTTGCAATCAACCTCCGAGTGGACTAAGTCCACCCGGCGGTTTGCTTGTGAAAACTATCAACATTCATGAAGCCAAAACCCATCTGTCGCGCCTCGTCGAAGAGGCAGCAAACGGCGAAGCTTTCATCATCGCCAAGGCCGGCAAACCGATGGTGAGGGTCGTGCCGCTGGAGGAAGCGCCGAAGAAGAAAAGACGGGCTGGCTTTCTAAAAGGCTATGCATCCGTTCCCGACGATTTCGACACAATGTTCGCCAAGGAAATTGAAGAGATGTTTTACGGAGAATGAGAGTTCTCCCGGATTCTCATATCCTCGCTTGGTTCGCCGACGATGCGCCAAAGCTCACCGACGAAATGCGCGCCATCATTGAAGATGAGGAAAATGAGCTTTTCTTCAGTGCCGCCAGCCTCTGGAGCTGACTATCAAACGAGCGCTCAATCGTAGTGGTTTCAATATCAGCCCGCGCGTTTTACATCGCGCTTTGCTCGACAATGGATTTCAGGAATTACACGTGAGCACCGAGCATGCTCTTGCTGTCGAGAGCCTACCTCCGATCCATAAGGACCCGTTCGACCGGATTCTCATCGCGCAGAGTATTTCCGAAGGCATGCTGCTGCTGACTTCGGATGAAACCATCGCACAATACGACGGTCCCGTAAGGCTTGTCCGTTAGCTCGCGAAACGTCCCGCATCGGCGCCGAAGTGGCTGATGTAGCGGTCGGAGATCGAGGCGATCGGCAGGACGATCAAAACGTCGGTGGTGTTGAAAGCGTGGTCGATGACCGCGCCGTCGCCCACCATGGCGCCGAGGCGCAGATATCCCTTGATCAGCGGCGGCAGCAAGGAAAGCGCCTTGCGGGTATTCACGTCCTCCATCGGCATCAGGTCCATCGGGCGATAGAGTTCCGGCCGTGCCGAAACCGCCCAATCGCCCTTGGTCGAGACCGTGTGGTGCAGGAAAGACAGCGCCATGGCGTGTTCTTCGGGCGAAACGCCCGGGAAGGACGCGCAGCCGAACATCGCGTTCATGCCGTGCTTCAGCGAATAGGCCCAATTGCCCTGCCAGAGCAGTTCGACGGTGCGCTTGGTACGGTAGTCGGGCAGTACGCAGGAGCGGCCGAGCTCCATGAACTGTTTGTCGGGATGACGCGCAAGCAGCGGCTCGATGTCGAATTCCGATGCCGAATAGAAGCCATTATTGGCTAACGCCACTTCCTGGCGCAGCAGGCGGTAAGTGCCGACGATCTGATCTTCGATGTCACCCTCGATTGCGTTGTCGACGACCAGAAGGTGGTCGCAGATCGCATCAAAGGCATCGACGTCGCGGCGGCGGCGCATGGCGTCGGGGCTGAGTGTCGCGTGCATTTCTTCAACGAAGACGCGATAGCGAACCGCCTGCGCGGCATCGATCTCACGCTCGCTGCGGGCAAGCCGAGTTTCGAGCGTGCCAATGCGGCCGAAGACATCGCCGCTTACCGGAGCAGAGGCCGGCGCCTGGTTTGTTTCAGGTATCACTTCACGGTTCAGGAGTTCGATTGCCAAGGTGATTCTCCCCGTCCCGGTTTGATCACCGCCTTAAATCACTTCTCTGCGACAAGAACGTGACATCCATTGTCATAATAGGTTCCAGGAATGGTCGCGTCAACGCGCCTGTTGGCGCTCGGTGGAGAGAACTCCCAAAATTCGAACCTCCTCCAGTAGGGTCAGCGGATCGACCGGCTTTGCGAAGACACGGCTGGCCCCATTCAGAAGCGCCTCGCGATGCGTCGCTTCGCGGCTCTCGCCCGTCAGCACGATCACCGGAACCAGAGACCGGACGCCGTTCTGCTCCTCGCCACGCAGTGCCGCCAGGAGGCTGAAAACATCCCCTCCAGGCATGTACATGTCGGAAATGATGAGATCGAGCGGCGTGTCCCGGTTAAGCACCGCCTCGATCAGGGTGGGGAAATCACCGACGAGACGGACGCGATGTCCGGCCTTTGTCAGAACCGAGCGGATGATCAGCGCATTGACGGGATCGTCCTCGCCGAGCAGCACGTCGAGCCCTTCGCCATGTTTTTCGATGACGGGCGGCGGCGGCATGGCCTGGTTATCGTTGAGCGCGTCGCGTGTGCCGAAGCCGCGCAGGCGGCCGCTCAAGACATCGATCAGGGATTTTTCCCGGAGCGGCCGGATGAGCCAGGCATCGAAGAAATCCTGAGGCTGGGAAGCGCGTTCCTCCGGGTTGACGAGCAGGATGCGATGAAGCGGCGCATGCGCCTTTTCATTGGCATAATCGGAGGCAAGCCGGTGATCGACGATCAGGTCGGTATAGGCCAGCGGCCCTGTCTCGGCGCGGTCGATCAGCATCTGCGCGTCGGCCGTGTTGGCGACGTGCCGGCAGCGGCCGCCAAGCGTTTCGATCGTCGCGACCGTCGCCTTGGCGGCTGGCCCTTCCGGCGCCAGAAGCAGAACGCGGGACATCGCGAGCAACTGGTTGCGTTCGCCTGTGCCCGATTGCGCCGTTTCCGCGAAATGCAAGGGGAAGCGGATGGTGAACGTGCTGCCGGCCCCCTTCTGGCTGGCGACGGAAAGCGATCCGCCGAACTCCGCCAGGATGCGGGAGGCAATGCCTAGACCGAGGCCGGTGCCGCCGCTGCGGGCCTCCGCGGAGCCTGCCTGCTCGAACTCACCGAAAACTTGGTTCAGCTCCTCTGGCGCCATGCCGGGACCGGTATCGATGACGGCGATAGCGACATTGCCGTCATCGACCGCAGCCTGCACCAGTACGCCGCCATGGGCGGTGAATTTCACGGCATTGCCGATGACGTTGAAAAGCACTTGCCGGATACGTCCCGGATCGAAATCGAGGAGGTCGGGCAGATCAGCGGCCACCGTCGCGGCGATCTCGATGCGCTTCTCATGGGCGCGCGGCGCCAGCATCTCGACGACGTTTTCGATGAGGTGGCGAAGATTTTCCGCCCGGTTGTTGAGCCGGAAGCGGCCAGCTTCCAGCGTCGAATAATCGAGCAGGTCTTCGACCAGTTGCGCCAGCGCGTAACCGGACTGGCGAATGCCGCTCAGATAGTTCTGCTGTTCCGCAGTCAGCTTGGTCTGACCGAGAAGATGGGTCATGCCGAGAATGCCGTTGAGCGGCGTGCGGATTTCGTGGACGACGGTGGCAATCTGCCGGGATTTCGCAGCGCTGGCCGCCTCGGCATTCTTCAAGGCGTGCTGGAGCCGGGGCACCGTGCGCTGACGGCGCCACTCGGAGATCCGGGAAAAGAGCGAGGCAAATACGCTGCGTGATGCAGGCTTTCCCTCACCCGGCTGCACGCCAAATGCGGGCACGACCTTTTCGACCACGGGTTCGGCCATGTCGGCCGCCGGGGAAGACCCGAACGCCTTGGAGATACGTTCATGTATGTCGGCGATATCTCGCATTGGGAAAGACTAACGAGGTTTCTTTCCCAATCCTTAGAGCAATCAGGTAAAATTTTACTGATCGACCTTTTTCGGCCCGGCCAGCTCGTCGAGGATCACCAGGCCTGCCCCGATGGTGATGAAACTGTCCGCCAGGTTGAAGACCGCGAAGGACCAAGTCGCGGTGTGGAACAGGATGTAGTCGATCACGTGACCATAGGCGAAACCATCGATCAGGTTGCCGATCGCGCCAGCGATGATCAGCGTGAACCCGGCATGGGCGAAAGGCCGCTCCTTCGGGGTGCGGCGCCAGAGCCAGAGCACGAAGGCGACGATCAGCACCCGCATGCCGACGATGAATTCCCGCTCCATGCCGGACAGAAGGGAAAAGGCGACGCCGAGATTATAGGTACGGTAGAGCGCCAAAAGCGGCACCAGCGGCACTGCTTCCTGCATCGGAAGATAATTCTCGACGGCAATCTTCACCACCTGATCGAGAATGACGGCGAGGACGATGACGATCAGAGCCACGAGAGGCCGCGAAAGAAGGGCTGCGCGTGCGGTCATTTCTTGTCGTCCAGGGTCAGCAGATGGCGGCGGGCCTCGAAGAGCATCACGGCGGACGCGACGGCGAGGTTGAGCGAGTCCGCCCTGCCCTGCTGAGGAATGCGAACAGTGCGATCGGCGGCCCTGGCAAGATTGTCCGGCAGGCCGGACTGCTCGTTGCCCATTAGCAGCACGACCGGCTTTTTCGAATAATCCACGGTGCGATAATCGACGGCGCCGGCAAGATGGGTCGCCACGACCTGGGTGCCGGAGCGCTTCTGCCAGATCAGGAATTCTTCCGGCGAACATTTGACGACCGGCACCGCGAAGACCGAACCCATGGTGGCGCGCACGGTTTCCAGCGAAAACGGGTCTGTGCATTCGCCGACCAGGATCACTCCGGTAGCGCCTGCCGCATCGGCGGTGCGGATGATGGTGCCGAGATTGCCGGGGTCGCGCACGCGGTCGAGCGCGACCAGCGTCTCGTCCCTGCCCGGCCTCAGGTCCTCAAGTTTCTTCCAGCGCTGCTCGAAAATGCCGACGACCATCTGCGGATTGTCGCGGCGGGTGACCGACGAGAGCACTTTCTCACTGACCTCCAGCACCAGCCCGCCATGGGCGACTGTCTTGGCCGCCACCTGCTCGACAAGCGCCTTGCCCTTGGCCGCCTTGGCATAGACCAGCGTGCGGATTTCCCAGCCGAGCTCCAATGCGTCGATGACGAGCTTCAGGCCCTCGGCCATGAAGGTGCCGCTCTCTTCGCGGTCTCTCTTGTTGGTGAGCGCCTTGATGTCCTTGATGATCGGATTGGAAAGCGAAGTGACTTCCTTCACCTGACCGACCCGTCGTGGTCCGGATCTCTGAAAATTGTCGGTCATGCCGGCACCCAGCGACTGAAAAGAGATGTGGAAAGCGCGCGGCCCGGCGTCTTGCCGTCCAGCCCCGCCTCACGGATGACGAGCTCGCCCGATTCCACGACGCCGCCGGCGCCGCGCATCGTCTCGCGCATCAGTTCGTGGATGGAGTAGAAGCTGGCGCGGATGGAATAAGCGGTCAGCACCAGGCCGATTGCCTTCGGTGACAGCAGTTCGCGGCAGATGTCGAGCATCAGCGGCAGATGATCAAAAAGCTGCCAGACTTCACCATTCGGGCCCCGGCCGAATTTCGGCGGATCGGTGAGGATGATATCGTAGCGGTTGCCGCGACGCTCCTCGCGCAGGATGAACTTCATGGCGTCCTCGCAGATCCAGCGGATCGGAGCCTTGTCGAGGCGGGCGAGCGACTGGTTTTCTCGCGCCCAGCCGATCGCCTTCTTGGAGGCATCCACATGGGTAACTTCGGCGCCGGCAGCTGCCGCGACCAGCGAGGCAACGCCCGTATAACCGAAGAGGTTCAGCACCTTCACCGGGCGTTTCGCCTCCTCGATGCGGTTCTTCATCCACTCCCAGTGGACGATCTGCTCCGGGAAGACGCCGACATGGCGGAAGGACGTGAAGCGACCGAGGAAATCGGTGCCGAGCAGCGACAACGGCCAGGTTTCGCCAAGAGCTTCCTTGGTGAACCGCCAGCGGCCCATGCCGTCCTCATCCGTATCGCCGGTGAAGAGTGCATCCGCCTTTTCCCAAACGTGGGCGGGAAGTGACGGCTGCCAGAGCGCCTGGGCTTCCGGCCGGACGATGCGGTAAGGACCGTATTGCTCGAGTTTCAGTCCGTTGCCGCTGTCGACCAGGTGAAAATCACCGGCACCGGACGATTCGAGAATGATCGGCACGCGCTCAGGCGGCCGCTCGCCGTTGCGCGGCAAAAGCGGGCGGGTTTCCGCCGGTGCTGCG
>NZ_JALBGW010000339.1:0-1104 GCF_023006485.1 Neorhizobium sp. BETTINA12A | reverse complement strand
AATTCCGCCGCCGCCGAGGCCGCAAGAATACGCTGCTCGCCGCCAATGAGACGGAAGAGGCCCTGGCCGAGGATGCCCTGGCGCCGTTCCTCGGCACCCTGTCCCGCGACGTGTTCGAACGCGCCTTCGGGCTCGATTCCGCGTCGCTCAGGGCCGGTGGCGAGACGATGCTGAAAAGCGGCGGTGAGATCGGCAGCCTGCTGTTTTCCGCGGCCTCCGGCCTGACCGGACTTTCGGACCTGCGCAAGTCGTTGGATGCGGAAGCCGACGGCATCTATGCGCCGCGTCGCTCCAAAGATCGCTCGTTCTATCAGGTGCTCGACAGCCATGACGAAGCCCGCAAGGCCGAACGCGACAACGAGCTGAAATCCGGCGACTGGAAAAAGCTGCTCGCCGAACAGGCCGAGATCGAAACCGATCTCGCCGCCGTGCAGGCCGAGCGGCAGGAAACCAAGCGCGCCCTCGATCGCTTGCGGACACTGCTGCGGCTGGAACCGGTGCTGCGGGAGATCGACCGCGAGCGGGAACTGCTCACGCAATACGAAGCGCTGGCTGTGCTGCCGGCGGGCTTCGAGGAACGCCTGGCCGCGGCTCTGGAGACGGAGCATAAGAACGCCGAAGCGCTCAAGGCTGCGGAGGCAGAGGTATCGCGTTTGCGCGACGAGATCAGCGCCGTGCATGTCGATGAGGCGCTGATCGCCGCGGCGCCCAAGATCCTGGCCGCCCATGCGGATAAGGGCGCCTATCTCAAGGCGCGGGAAGATATCGCCCGGGTGCGCGGCGAGGTCGACGATTTCGACCAGCGTATCGTCCAGTCGGCCCGCCGGCTTGGTTTTGGCAAATTCGAAGAGCTTCAGCGCGCCCAGCCGGCCGATGCCGATCTCGTGCGCCTCCGCAAGCTTGTCGAGGAGGGCAACGAGCTCGACCGCAGCCTGAAGCAGCTGCGCCAGCAGATCGAGGACGCGCAGGATGTTCTGCGGCGGTTGGGGGACCACGGACCGGACGGCCGGTTGATCGACCCGAAACCGTGGGCGGAACAGCTCGCGGCGCTGCGTCCCGACATCAGCGAGCTCTCGAGCGTCGAAATGCTGCAGGTGCGCGTCG
>NZ_JALBGW010000338.1:0-1113 GCF_023006485.1 Neorhizobium sp. BETTINA12A | reverse complement strand
GGCCTGGTCATCCTTTTCGATGAACCGTCCGAAGGCGGGGTCGTAATAGCGGGCGTTGAGATACATCAGCCCGGTTTCGACATCGAAGCGTTCGCCGATATAGCCCTTCTTCGTCTGCATCGCCGGATTGGTGGTCTCGCCATACGCCGCATAACTGGTCTGTTCGGCAAGCGTACCCGCCTCGTCGGTCACCAGCCGCACCGACGAGAGATGGTCGCGATGCAGGAAGTTTTTGGTGGTCGCGCCGGTTGCCGTCGTCACCAGCTTGATGTCGGGATGCGGATAATAGGTATAGGTCTCCGCCCCCGGCGTGGTGCGGTCGATCTCGATATCCGCCCCGGCATAAAGCGTCTTGCCGAGCGCCCAGTTCTTCATCACCCGCGATCCGTCCGGACCATAGGAGAAGCTCACCGCCGATCCCCCTTGGCTGACGCTGGCAAGCTGGTTCGACCGGTCCCATACAAGCGTGCGGGTGCCGTCCGAGACCATGTTGCCGTTGGCATCGTAGCCGATCGTCTTTGAACCGATCTGGGTGGCCGCATGCGGACGCACCGCCGTGCCGGCCGGATAGGTATAGGTGCCGGCGATCCGGGTGCGCGACAGAAGATTGCCGGTCGCCGAGTAGCTGTAAGTCTCGTCGAGCCCATTGTCGCCGGCATTGTCGGCCGAGATCAGCCGGTCGAGGTCGTCATAGGCATAGGTCCAGCTATCGGCGGGAGTGAGGCCGGTGATCGTCCTGATCCGCCCGAGCCTGTCGCGCAGCGTGTACTGATTGTCCATCAGCACCGTGCTGCCCTTGGCCGTCGTCACCCGCGAGAGCCAGCGCCGGGTGGGCGAATAGGCAAACTGCGTCGTCACCCCGTTGGCATAGGCGATCGACTTCGTCTGCCCGTCCGCCTCGTAACTGGCGGCAGTGATCAAGCCGGGCACCGTCGAGAGCTTGTTGGCGGCATTGTAGGTCCAGGGATCGGCCGGCGTGCCGACAGCGATCGGGGCCGGCAGTGCCGCGGGCATATAGGCGATCGACAGGGTCTGCTCCGACCTGCCCCTGGTCTCCACCACCGTATGCGTCACTCCGTCGATCACTGTTGTTGTGGTCAGCACCGTCGTCGA
>NZ_JALBGW010000337.1:0-1122 GCF_023006485.1 Neorhizobium sp. BETTINA12A | reverse complement strand
CGCGCGCCTCGACCCGCCGGTCAGGGATATCGACCGTCTTCTCTCGGTGCCGCTGCCGGATATCGCGACGCTCACCCATCACCGCCGGCTGATTGACGCGGCCAAAGCGGAGAGCGCCCAGGCTGCCCAGAAGCTCGCCGGTCTCGGCGACGAAGCCAGGGCGATCGCCGGCCAGCTCGCGGCCCTGGAAGGGCAGGGGCGGATCGTCTCCCGCGAGGATATCGTAGCGGCAAGAGCCGGCCGCGACGAAAAGATCGAGGCGCTGGGGGCAAAACCATCTGTCGAAAAACTGAGCGAACTGAAGATCGCCGTGGAGGACGCAGACCGGCTTGCCGACGCGGCGCTTGCCGATGCCGAGCGTGTGTCGCTCCACGCCCAGCTCACCCTGCGGCAGCGGGAACTGCAACGGGCGATCGGCGCTGCCGAGATCACTGCCAAGGAATGCGGCATTGCCGCCGCCGACGCGGTCACCGAATTCGAAGACCTTTTCCATGCAGCACCCGTCGCACCGTCGACGCCGGAGCGGATGATCGAATGGCGCCGTGCCGTCGACGGCCTTTCCCTGCTGTCGGGTGCACTGAACGAGGCGCGCGACGAGCTGGAGGCGCTGCGTCTCAGGGAGGAAAAACTCAAGCCGGCCTTGCTGGCGCTGGCGGATGCCATCGGTCTTGCCGCATCCGCACTGCCGCCGCTCGCTCTCGCCCGCGGGCTTGAACGCCGGATCGGAGAACTCAACGAGCGCTGGACCGAAAGCCGATCGCTGGAAGGCAAGCGCCATTCCGCCGAAGAGGCTTTGGAAAAGCTGGCAGAGCGCGAGACCGGTTTGCGCCGCGATATCGAACGCTGGCGCTCTGCGTTCTCCAATGCCGCAGTCCTGGCAGGTCTTTCCGAAGACGCGACGGTCGACATGGCGCTTGCGGCGCTGGATGTCTGGCGCACCATACCGGATCTGCTTTCAGAGCGGGAAAACCGCGACCGCCGCGTGCGCGGCATGGCCCGGGACATGGAGGATTTCGAAACGGAGGTGCGCAGGATCGCCGCCGAGGTATCGCCGGATCTTGCCTTGCTTCCCGCCGATGTCGCCGCCGGCATGCTCAACGACCGCGCCATGGGCGCCCGGAC
>NZ_JALBGW010000336.1:0-1144 GCF_023006485.1 Neorhizobium sp. BETTINA12A | reverse complement strand
AGGCCTCGGTCGGCCACCCGCATGCGCTGGCTCGGCCAGCGGCGGCGGATCGCTTCCAGAATGGCGCAGCCGGCCAGCACCAGATCGGCCCGGTCAGGACCGATGCAGGGATTGGCGGCGCGGCCGGCAAAATCCCAGGAGAGCAGTTTTGCCTGCATGGCGGAAACTTCCGCATCCGACAGCCACAGGCCGTCGACCTTGCGGCGGTCGTAGCGCGGCAGGTCGAGATGCACGCCTGCAAGCGTGGTGACCGTGCCCGAGGTGCCGATCAGGTGGAAATCCTCGGCGCCCTGGCGGCGGAAGGCGGCAAGCGGCGGGCAATCGAAACCGGCCAGCATGCCTTCGACTTCCGTCACCATGGCGTCAAAAACCTCCGGCGTCACGTCGCGCCCGCCATGCCGTTCCGACAGCGTCACGACGCCGACAGGAAGCGAGGTCCAGTGGGTGATATGATTGGCAAGCCGGCTCGAACGGCTGTCATCGATGCGGATGACGGCGATTTCCGACGAACCGCCGCCGATATCGAAGAGAACGACGGAGCGCGCTTCGCGGCCGACCAGGGACGAGCAGCCCGAGACTGCAAGCCGTGCCTCGGTCTCCCGATCGATGATTTCGAGTTCCAGCCCGGTTTCCGAGATCACCCGCGCCAGGAACTCCTCGCCGTTTTCGGCGGCGCGGCAGGCTTCGGTGGCGATCAGCCGCATGCGGCGGATCGGCCGGTTGGCAAGCTTTGTGGCGCAGATGCGCAGCGCTTCGACGGCACGGTCCATGGCATCCTGCGACAGCCGGCGGCTGGTGCCGAGCCCCTCGCCCAGGCGAACGATCCGCGAAAACGCATCGACGACGCGGAACTGGCCCGGCCTTGTCGGCTGGGCGATCAGCAGGCGGCAATTGTTGGTGCCGAGGTCGAGCGCCGCATAGAGATCGTTGACATAGGAGAATTTTTCGCCGCGGGAATCCGTGCCTTGGCTTTCATTTCCGGCCCTGCCGCGGGCATCCTTGGAGGAGGCCTGACCCGAACCGGCGGGCACAGAGGTCTTGGCCACACCCGGCACCGCCTTGGCGGGCGTCAGCGGCCGGCCCTGAAGGCCGCGGCCGCCTCTGTTCTTCTTGCGCCGATTGCGCGGCGGCGATTTTGCCGAAT
>NZ_JALBGW010000335.1:0-1177 GCF_023006485.1 Neorhizobium sp. BETTINA12A | reverse complement strand
TTACTCGACGATCGAGGCGACGATGCCGGCGCCGACGGTGCGGCCGCCTTCGCGGATTGCGAAGCGCAGCTTTTCTTCCATCGCGATCGGGTTGATCAGCGTCACCTTAACGGTGACGTTGTCGCCAGGCATGACCATTTCCGTGCCTTCCGGAAGTTCGACGATGCCCGTCACGTCCGTCGTGCGGAAGTAGAACTGCGGACGGTAGTTGGTGAAGAACGGCGTATGACGACCGCCTTCTTCCTTCGTCAGGATGTAGGCTTCAGCCATGAACACCGTGTGCGGCTTGACCGAACCCGGCTTGCACAGGATCTGGCCACGCTCGACGCCGTCACGCTGGACGCCACGGATCAGCGCGCCGATGTTGTCGCCGGCCTGGCCCTGGTCGAGCAGCTTGCGGAACATTTCAACGCCGGTCACCGTCGTCTTGGTGGTGGCGCGGATGCCGACGATCTCGACTTCTTCGCCAACCTTGACGATGCCACGCTCGACGCGGCCGGTCACGACCGTACCACGGCCCGAGATCGAGAACACGTCTTCGATCGGCAGCAGGAACGGCAGGTTGATCGGACGCTCAGGCGTCGGGATGTAGGCGTCGACAGCGGCCATCAGCTCGCGGATCGAATCTTCGCCGATCTTCTTGTCGCTATCTTCAAGAGCAGCCAGTGCCGAACCCTTGATGATCGGAATGTCGTCGCCCGGGAAGTCGTAGGACGACAGAAGTTCGCGCACTTCCAGCTCGACGAGCTCGAGAAGCTCGGCGTCGTCGACCTGGTCGACCTTGTTCAGGAACACCACGATTGCCGGAACGCCAACCTGACGGGCGAGCAGGATGTGCTCGCGGGTCTGCGGCATCGGGCCGTCGGCAGCCGAGCAAACCAGGATCGCGCCGTCCATCTGCGCCGCACCGGTGATCATGTTCTTCACATAGTCGGCGTGGCCGGGGCAGTCGACGTGCGCATAGTGGCGGGCCGGCGTCTCATATTCGACGTGCGCGGTCGAAATGGTGATGCCGCGTGCCTTTTCTTCAGGAGCCGCGTCGATCTGGTCATAGGCCTTGTACTCGCCGAAGTACTTCGTGATCGCGGCCGTCAGCGACGTCTTGCCATGGTCAACGTGACCGATCGTGCCAATGTTGACGTGCGGCTTGTTGCGCTCAAACTTGCTCTTTGCCATT
>NZ_JALBGW010000334.1:0-1230 GCF_023006485.1 Neorhizobium sp. BETTINA12A | reverse complement strand
CGGACGGTGGCCAGCACGCCGGCGGCTTGCGGGCCGCCCATGACCGAGATGCGGCTGTTCGGCCATGTCCAGAGGAAACGCGGGGAATAGGCGCGGCCGGCCATGCCGTAATTGCCGGCGCCGAAGGAACCGCCAAGCAGGATCGTGACCTTCGGCACGGACGTGGTCGCAACCGCCGTCACCAGCTTGGCGCCGTGCTTGGCGATGCCCTCCGCCTCATATCTGCGGCCGACCATGAAGCCGGTGATGTTCTGCAGGAAGACCAGCGGGATCTTTCGCTGCGAGCAGAGTTCGATGAAATGCGCGCCCTTCTGGGCGCTTTCGGAAAACAGCACGCCATTGTTGGCGACGATGCCGACCGGGACCCCGAAGACATGCGCGAAGCCGCAGACCAGCGTCATGCCGAACCGCGCCTTGAACTCGTCGAACCGCGAGCCGTCCACCACGCGGGCGATAACTTCACGGATGTCGTAGGGCGTGCTCAGAGAGGACGGTACGATGGAAGCGATTTCTTCCGGATCGTAGAGCGGCTCTTCGGGCGTCGCCAGCATCACGGTATCCGGCTTGCGGGTGTTCAGCCCGGCAACGGCGCGGCGGACCAGCGCGAGCGCATGGGCGTCGTCGCGGGCGAGATGATCCGCCACGCCGGAGAGGCGGGTGTGCACATCGCCGCCGCCCAGATCCTCGGCCGAGACTTCCTCACCCGTCGCAGCCTTTACCAGCGGTGGACCGGCGAGGAAGATCGTTCCCTGGTCCTTGACGATGATCGCCTCGTCGGACATCGCCGGCACATAGGCGCCGCCTGCGGTGCAGGAGCCCATCACCGCGGCGATCTGGGCGATGCCCTTCGCCGACATGCGGGCCTGATTGAAGAAGATGCGGCCGAAATGATCGCGGTCGGGAAACACCTCGTCCTGGTTCGGCAGGTTGGCGCCGCCGGAATCGACCAGATAGACGCAAGGCAGCCGGTTCTCCTCGGCGATCTCCTGGGCGCGCAGGTGTTTCTTGACCGTCATCGGGTAATAGGTGCCGCCTTTGACGGTGGCGTCATTGGCGACGATCATCACCTCGCGGCCCTCGACCCGGCCGATGCCGGTGACGATGCCGGCCGACGGGCTCGCCCCGCCGTAAAGCCCATGCGCGGCGGTGGCGCCGATTTCGAGAAAGGGCGAACCGTGATCCAGCAGCCGAGCGATCCGCTCGCGCGGAAGGAGCTTGCCGCGCTTCACA
>NZ_JALBGW010000333.1:0-1231 GCF_023006485.1 Neorhizobium sp. BETTINA12A | reverse complement strand
AAGGGCCTGCGCGCCAATTCCGAACGCGCGCTTTATCGTGAAAACCCGCCTGCCCCGACCGTCCTCGCAGCCTTCGGCGCAACCCGGCCGGAAACCACCGAGGGCACGATCATCCTCGCCCGCGCGCTCGTCGCCTCCGGCAAACAGGCGGAGGCTGCCCGTCCGCTGCGGCAGATCTGGCTCACCGACACACTCGACAAACCGACCGAGGACAAGATCCTCGCCGAGTTCTCGGCGCTTTTCACCGCCGCCGACCATAAGGCGCGCATGGACTTCCTGATGTACAAGGGGCGCGCAGCGCAGGCCAAGCGATTTGGCGATCTCGGCAAGGCGCAATCGCTCTACAAGGCCTGGGCTGCGGTCATCGGCAATGCCAAGAATGCCGAGGCGCTGCTGAACGCCGTCGACGGCTCGCTGAAGGACGATGCGGGTTATCTCTTCGCCCGTGTCGAATATCTTCGCCGCCAGGACAAATATCAGGATGCGGCGGACCTGCTCGAAAAGGCACCGCGCGACGCGGCAAAACTGGTCAATACGACGGAATGGTGGAACGAGCGGCGCATCGTGGCGCGCGGTCTTGCCGATCAGGGCGAATTCAAGCTCGCCTACCGGACCGCGGCCAATTATGTCGCCGCCTCCTCCACCGATATCGTCGATGCGGAATTCCACGCGGGCTGGTATGCGCTGCGGGCGCTGCATGAACCGGAAACTGCCGAAAAGCACTTCCGCAAGATCCTCGACACTTCGAACAAGCCGCTGTCCGCTTCGCGCGCCCTCTACTGGCTCGGCCGCGCCGCCGAAGACGGCGGTCCGGGCAGTGCCAAGGAGTTCTTCTCCAAGGCGGCGCATTTCTCCAGCACGTTCTACGGTCAGTTGGCCGCCGCGCGGCTGGACCTCAAATCGCTCGACGTCACCTATCCGAACCCGAGCGGGGTCGACCGCCAGAATTTCGAAAGCCGCGAAGCCGTCCGGGCGATCGCAAGGCTCGAAGATGCCGGCCACGGCAAGCGCGCCGCGGTGCTCTATCGCGCGCTGGCGGAAGAAATGACCAGTCCCGGGGAACTGGCGATCCTCGCCGCCAGGGCGGAATCGGAGGACAACCACGCCCTTTCGCTGCAGATCGGCAAGACCGCTTTCAGCCGCGGCATCGATGTGGCCGCACTCGCCTTCCCGGTCGGCGTCATCCCGGCCGGCGCCGATATCGAAGGTTCCGGCAAGGCGCTCGCCTATG
>NZ_JALBGW010000332.1:0-1300 GCF_023006485.1 Neorhizobium sp. BETTINA12A | reverse complement strand
ATTGCGGATCGCGCTTGGCGCCGACCACCATTTCGAGGCCCTGGCGCGCCATGCCCTCGATCAGCACGCCGTCGAGCTTGAGGCCCGGCTTGTGCCTGGCAATGCTGGCATACATCTTTTCATGCGCCGCCCGCAGCGCCGGCTCGTCGGTGATATTGACGATGACGCCGCCGACATCGCTCTTGTGGGCGAGTTCGGCCGCCTGCGCCTTCATGACCACCGGATAACCGACATCGGCTGCGATCGTCGCGGCTTCGTCGGCGGACTTCGCCAAAGCGCCCTTCGGGATGTGGATGCCGAGATCGGTAAGGATCCGCTTGCCCTCATACTCGACCACGAGGCCGGACGGTGGCAGCTTGGCGATCCGTTCGCCTTCCGGGGCGCGGTCCTTGGTGGCGGCGAGCGCAGCCGCATAATTCATCACCACTGCCATGGCGCGCATGGCGCGTTCCGGCGAGCGGAAGAACGGAATGCCGCTGTCGCGCACCGCCTTCATGAAGGTCGGATCCAGCGGGTAGTCGTCGCCGACGATGTTGAGGATGACCGGCTTTGTCGCGGTCGCGGCGACCGGGATGATCGCGTCCGACTTCTTGATCTGCATCGGCGGCGAGCCGCCGGCATGCGACAGGAAGACAATGCCCACGCCGGGATCCTTCAGCATGGATGTCGTGGACGTTCCGAAAATACCGGGATTGGAGAAGCCGGTCGTGCCGATGTCGAACGGGTTGTCGACATGGACGTAAGGCGGCACTTGTGTTGCAAGCTCGGCATGCACCTCGTCCGACAGCGTCGCGATCGGCAGGCCGACGCGTTCGCAGAAGTCGAAGCAGAGGCCGCGGATGGCGCCGGAATTGGTGACGATGCCCGCCTCGCCCGGTGGCGGCGACGGGTAGCGCGCCAGGATGGCGGTGACGTCGAACAGCTCGTCGGTGGTCTCGACCAGCGCAACGGCCTCGTTGCGCACGGCCGTCTGCATCAGCGCATGGTCGCCGGCAAGCGCGCCGGTATGGGATTGCGCCGCCTGTTTGCCGCGCTCGCTGGAGCCCGGATGCAGCATGACGATCGGCTTGCCTAGTTCGCGGGCGCGCCGCGCCACAGTGAGGAACTTTTGCGGGTTCTTGACCTGTTCGACATAGACCGCGACGGCGGCGTTGTCCTTGTCCTCGATCAGCCAGCCGACCAGGTCCTCGGCGGCGATCACCGCTTCGTTGCCGGTGGCGATGACGTAGGAGACTGCGATTTCCCGCGAATGCATGGCGAAGCGGATATTGGCCGCCGTCGCGCCGCTCTGGGCGACGAT
>NZ_JALBGW010000331.1:0-1321 GCF_023006485.1 Neorhizobium sp. BETTINA12A | reverse complement strand
GAACACCCTGGCGGATCGTCACATGCTCGCGGACAAGGCGCGCCGCCTCGTCGGAAAGCGCCGTACGCCGCGCCGCGGCCCAGTCCTGGGCCGCAGCATCGAACGGGCTTTCCTGCGTCAGCCGCCCGCGGACCCGCACCCGCTCGTAATGCGGATCGAGATTGCTCGGATCGTCGATCCAGCCCTGCCCTTCTCTGGTCAGGAAGTCACGGATATCGGCCCGGCGGCTGTTGAGGAACGGCCGGAGCAGCCACCGGTGGCGATCGAGGAGCACGGCCTGCGCCATGCCGGCAAGGCCCGAATTTTCCTCGCCCCCGCTGCGGGCTGCGCGCATCGCGATGGTTTCCGCCTGGTCGTCGCGCGTATGACCGGTGAGAATGGCGGTCGCATCGATCTGGTCGGCAATCTCGACCAGTAGCCGGTAGCGAGCCTCACGGGCCGCGTCGGAAATGCCGGTGACAGGCTTTTCTCCCTCCCAGCGGCGGATGAAATGGGGAATGCCGAGCCGGCTGCAAAGGGCAGCGACGGTGCGCGCCTCGTCTGCGGAGCCAGGTCTCAGCGCATGATCGATCGTCGCCGCGAAGAGCGACAGGCCGGAGCCGGGAGAATTGAATTTCGAGAGGGCGACCAACAGCCCGCTGGAATCGCTGCCGCCGGAAATGGCGACGAGAAGGCGCGCGGGTTTGGCGATATCGGCGATCAGCCGCTCGGCCGCCTGTTCCGGCGACAGGATTTTCGGGCCCGTGGTCACGGGAGGATCAGCAGGCGAGGCGCTTCTGTTCGCTGCCCACCTTGGCGAGCACGGCCTTGGGCGCGCTCGGATAACGCCGGGTGACTTCCTTGAGGGTTGCGCAGGCGGTGTCGGTGTTGTCGAGCGCGGCAAGCGACATGCCGAGCTTCAGCAGCATTTCCGGCGCCTTGGGCGACTTACCGTAGGTCTGGTGGGCGTTGAGGAAGGTCTTGGCGGCGTCGTTGTATTTCCCCTGTGAATACTGAGACTCGCCGAGCCAGAAGCTCGCATCTGCCACTTTGGCGCCCTTCGGATAAGCCGCCAGATAACCGTTGAATTCTTTTTCGGCGAGCGGATAGTCGCCTGCGAGAACGTGATTATAGGCGGTCTGATAGGCATCGTTCTCGCTGCCGAGCGAGGCGGTCTGCTGCGGATCGGGCCTGCCCGTCGATGCCGGCGGCGTCTTGCCGGAAATCTGCGGGCCGGTATCGACGCCCGGAAGCCCGGCAGCATTGTTGGCCCGGTCGTTGCGGCTTGCGCCACGCGGATTGCCGTTCTGGTCCATATCCATCGACCCGTGCGTCGTCGGTG
>NZ_JALBGW010000330.1:0-1361 GCF_023006485.1 Neorhizobium sp. BETTINA12A | reverse complement strand
CGCTCGCCGGCCCCCATTCCGCGCTGGCCGTCACCAGCGCCGAAGCCCTGCGCGTGCTGTCCGCGTTGGGCGACCACCTGACCCTGTTTCTCGGCCAAACCCTCTATGCTGTCGGAGAAACAACGGCAAAGGCGGCCGAAGATGCCGGCTTCCGGGACATTCGCCGTGGCCCCGGCACAGGCGCCGAACTCGCGAAAATCATCGCAAGCGATGCACCTTCGTTCGACACTCCGCTGCTCTATCTTGCCGGGAGGCCGCGCTCGCCAAAATTCGAAGATGGCCTGCACGCGGCGGCGGTGCCGTTCATCACCGCCGAAATCTACGAAATGGAACCCATAGCCTACGATGAAGCTCTTATCCGCGGCACTCTCCTCGATCAGCCGGCGGATGCCGTGCTTCTCTACTCGCGGGAAAATGCCCGGCTTTTCTGCGATTTCGCTGCGCCGCACCTTCAGGAACTCGTGTCCCTGCAGTTCCTCTGCCTCAGCGACAATGTCGCCGAAATCATTCCGCGGGAATTTCATAGAAATATCAAGATCGCCAGCCACCCTGACGAGGGTGGGGTATTGGCACTCCTTTAGTCGAGGTGTGGCGCCAAAATCCCGCCCGCCCCTTTCTTTCCTAAGACCCACCCACTAGTTTCCTGTGAGCGCATGCAAAAAGAGGTCGAGATGGTACCGGAACAACCACCCCGCCGATCCAAGACGGACAAGGAGCCGGTCACGATCGACTTGACCGCCGAGCAGTCCGATGTCGTCGCCGAACCCGTCCGCAGCAACGACACCGACGACGTGGTGAGCGCCACGGAGCCCGCCGAAGATGTTACGGCAACAGCCGAAGAGCCGGTCACGCCCAAGCCCGAGTCCACGGAAGAACCGGCGTCCAGTCCCTCGGCCGCGGACGAGCCGCGTTATGACGACCCCTGGTCTGCCGCCGCCCGGAACGAACCGCAGCCCGCAACCGTGGCGCCCGAACCGGAGCCAGTTCCCGCCCCGCACCATCGCACGAGTCCTGCCACGTCGACGTTGATCGCGGCCGGCATTTTAGGCGGCATCGTCGCGCTGCTGCTGGCCGGCAGCATGCAATATGCCGGTTACCTGCCCGGTGCCACGCCAGCCCCGGCCGCCTCCAACACGGCCGGCCTCTCCTCCGAGATCACCGCTTTGCGCCAGGAAATTGCGGCCCTCAAAAACCGTCCCACCACCGCAGCAGCGCCGGATACAGCGCTCGCCAATCGCGTAGCAGCCCTTGAAACCGCGCCCAAGGCATCGAGCGGCGCCAGCGATCAGGCGCTTGCCGCGCTGAAGGCCGATCTCGACCGGCTTCGCGCCACCGTCCAGTCGGCGGCAAACGCCGGTTCC
>NZ_JALBGW010000032.1:0-46202 GCF_023006485.1 Neorhizobium sp. BETTINA12A | reverse complement strand
CGCCGTGCCGTCCGTCTGGCTGCGCGTGGTTGCTCCCCCGGCCCGGCCAGCGAGACGGCCGCGAGCGAGCGGGCTCCAAGGAACAACACCGACGCCTTCGCTTAAGCAGAGTGGCAACATTTCGCGCTCCTCCTCCCTGTAGATGAGGTTGTAATGAGGCTGCATCGATACGAACCGCGCCCAGCCATTTTGCCGTTGCAACCCGATTGCCTTCATGAATTGCCAGGCATGCATGGAAGACGCGCCGAGATATCGCACCTTGCCGGCCCGCACCACATCGTTCAGCGCGTCCAGTGTTTCTTCGATCGGTGTGCCGTAGTCGAAGCGATGCAGTTGATAGAGGTCGATATAGTCAGTCCCAAGACGCCTGAGGCTGCCGTCGACTGCATCGAGGATATGCTTGCGCGACAGGCTGCGGTCGTTGATGTCGCTGCTCATAGGATGGAAGAGTTTTGTCGCGATCACCAGCTTGTGGCGCGGAACAAGGCCTAGCAGCACCTTGCCGGTAATTTCCTCGCTCTTGCCGAGCGAATACATGTCGGCCGTGTCGAAGAAGTTGATGCCGAGCTCAACCGCTTGCTTCAGAATCTTGGCACTGTCCTCAAAATCCAGGACCCATGGCGTCCATTCGCTCGAACCGAAGGTCATGCAGCCGAGGGCAAGGCGAGAGACTTTGAGGCCGGTTCGACCTAGGTTGATATATTCCATTGATACACCTCGTGCAGTTTAAGCGGCGACACACTGCATTTTCTGCGTCTGCGAATGATATAATTGGAAATTATCGAGGCACTCAATGGGCTTGCTGCTAAATTATGCAAAAAATTGCAGAAGGGATTGTCAAATTGGAATCTCCTGTTACGGTCAGTGTATCAATCGAGAAATACACGCATGTTCACTATCGACGCGTCCAGCATTGACCGCTCCCTGCCCGTTCCGGTGGGCAAGCAGCTTTACGGACTACTGAGCTACGTGCTGTCCTTCGGCGACATGCCGAAGGGTGTGAAGCTGCAGTCCGTGCGCCAGCTCGCTGCCGAGCTCGACATCGCGCCGATGACGGTGGCGGAAGTCTACAAGCGGCTTCGCGCGGACGGCCTTGTCGAAATCCGCCCCGGCCTCGGCGCCTTCACAGTTTACGAACCGCGCCGCCGGGATGGCGTGATCGCGCCGGCGAGCGTGCTTGGCCCCGATATCGACAGCCTGTTGGAGAAAGCCGAAGCGCTCGGCATTTCACCGATCACTCTCGCCTCAATGGTGCAGGCGCAGGCGAGGCTGCGCAAACCGCGCGTCCATCTCGACATCGTCTTCGTCGGCATATTCGAGGCGCCGGCACGCGACTATGTCGAACAGATCCGTCCGACACTTGCTGCCAACGACCTGATATCGCTCCTAACCTTTGACCATATCCGCGACAACGAGGAAGCGCGCGAAAAATGTCGCAACGCCGACCTGGTGCTGACCTTTGTGCATCGCGAAGTCGAAATGCGCAGCCTCGTACCGGATGCCAATATCCTGTCGCTCCGGTTCATTCCGTCGGAACGCACACGGCAGGCGCTGGCGCTGCTCGACCCGCGCACCCGCGTCGCAGCCGTCACGCAGCTCAAGGATTACATCGCCATCATGCGTCCCAGCGTGCGCGAATTCGCGCCGCATATTTCCGATATCACGGTCGCATGGTCCTATGCGGATGATCTTGCGGACATCGTCGCCCGCTGCGACGTCGTGATCTACGCTTCCGGCGCCGACCATGTCGCGGATCTGGCCGGCCCGAACAAGCGCTGTTTCGAATACCGCCACTCGCCGGATCCCGGCGTGCTCGAAAACCTCCTCGCGCCGGCGCTCGCCGAGCTGCGCCACAATAAGATCGCCGATGCCGAAGCTCCGGCAAAGGTCGCCGACATTACGTCGCGGAGGACCAAGACCCGCTGACGACCCATGCCAAGCTTTGAATGAACCAAAACCAATAAGGGAACAGACATGAGCAAAGCACTCTCGATCACAGCAGCCGCCCTTCTCGCAGGGCTTTCCTTCACCGCTCTGAACTCGGCGCAGGCCGCGACCATCACGATCGGCACCGACGTCGATGCCGGTACTCTCGATCCGCGGCTCGCGCGGGACACGACCGCCTATCGCGTTGCCGACCTCATCTATTCCGGCCTGGTTCATCTGACGCCGAGCCTCGAATCCAAGCCCGATCTCGCCGAAAGCTGGGAAAACCCGAACCCTACCACCTGGGTCTTCAAGCTTCGGCCCAACCTGAAATTCTCCGACGGAAGCCCGCTGACGTCGGCCGACGTGGTCTTTACCTTCAGCACCATTCTCAACAAGGATTTCAATGCGCCGCAGCGGGCGCTCTACACACCAATCTCGGCCGTGGAAGCGATCGACGCGCAGACGGTGAAGTTCACGCTTTCGGCTCCCTATGCACCGTTGCTCAGCTATCTCGACATCGGCATCGTGCCTAAAGCGCTGGTGGAAGGCGGCACTGACATCGCGCTGAAGCCGGTCGGCGCCGGACCGATGAAGTTCACCTCCTGGACGCGCGGCAGTGCCATCGAACTTGCGCCGAACCCCGGTTACTGGGGGGAAAAGTCAAAGGCCGACAAGGTGGTCGTGAAGATTATCGGCGACGGTTCAGCCCGTGCTCAGGCATTCGAAGCGGGTGACCTGGACGTCATCCAATCGCCGCTCGCGCCACAGGACATCAAGCGCCTACAGGCGGACAAGCGCTTCGGCGCGGTGGTCCAGCCCGGCCTCGGCGTAACCTACATCAACTTCAACACCAAGGACCCGCTGCTTTCGAGCCCGAAGATGCGTCAGGCCTTCTCGATGCTGATCGATCAGAAGACCATCGTCAACGATATCTTCCAGGGCGTCGATGCTGTCGCCTCCTCGATCATCCTGCCCTCCTCCTGGGCCTATTCGAAGGATATCAAACAGCCCAGCTTCGATATCGACGGCGCCAAGAAACTGTTCAAGGAGGAAGGCTGGGCGGACACCAATGGCGACGGCATCCTCGACAAGGGCGGCAAGCCGCTGACGATTGTTTTGTCCACCCATAGCGAAGACAGCAACCGCGTCCAGACGATCGAATTCATGCAGGCGAATTTCCAGGCCGCCGGCGTCGAGGCCAAAACGCAGATCAGCGACTGGCCGTCCTTCTCCACCAACTACGTGCAAAAGAGCCAGCACCAGATCGCTTTGCTTGGCTGGCTGAACATCGTCGATCCGGATCGCCTCCTGTTCGCACAGTTGACCACCGGCGGTTCGACCAACTGGGGTGGCTATTCCAACCCGGCGGTTGACGATCTGCTGAAGCAGGGTCGTTCAGCGACCAGCCAGCCCGACCGTGCCGCCGCCTATCAGAAGGCCGCGACGATCCTCGCAAGTGACCTGCCCTACTACATCGTCTCCTATCAGGGTTATCAGCTCTTCTATTCCAAGAAGCTGCCCTTCCAGGTGCAGGCGACCTCGCGCGGCAACATGCGCGGCCTGATCGGTCTCAAGGACTGAGACAGCTCGCGCGGGCCGGCTCATCCGGTCCGCGCCTGAAGACCCAATTGCAGTTCCAGGATAGATCGATGGCTTTCTCACAGCGTCTCGGCGCGGGCTTCTATGCGAAAATTCAGGCCGAAATCCGCAAACGGATGGCGATTGAGGGCATCGATCTGTTGCTTCTCGATTCCAATGACGACGTCATCTATACGACCGGCTTTTCGCATTATACGACAGAGCGGCCGGTGGTTTTCGCGATCACCGCGACCGATGCCTTCCTTCTGCTTCCCGAGTTGGAACGTACCCATGCGGAACACCAGCATATTGCGGCTGAGCCGATCATTTATTTCGAGTTTCCTGGCATCAATCCATGGAATGCAGTGCTCGGCCGCAAGTTTGCTGACTTCAAGGGAACGGTCGCTTATGGCCATGCGATCTCGCTTGCCCGGATAAAGCCGATCGAGGGCGCCTTTCCGAATGCGGAACGGGTGATCCCGAGCAACATCGTCCAGCAGATGCGGCTTCGTAAACATCCGGAAGAGATCGTACTGCATCGCGAGGCCGCCAGGCTTTCCGACCGCATGGTCGAGGTCGGCGTCGAGATGATCCGCGATGCGATGCGCAAGGGCGGCACGCTTCCGAGCGAGGTCGAGATCGAATCCTACGTGTCGCGCCACGCCATGCGCACCATGCACGAAGAGCATGAGGACGTGATGCTCGTTCAGGGGCTTGCGAGCGGGCTCGTCTATTCCGGGCCGAGATCCGCCTTCCCGCACGGCATGCCGACCGGCCATCCGGTGAAGATCGGCGAAAGCATCATCCTGTCGCTCGGCTGCCGGGTTGGTGCCCGCGCTTCGGAAAGCGAGCGCACCTTCTTCATCGGCGAGCCGTCCAAGGTGCAGGAGCAGCATTATGCCGTCGCCTACGAGGCGCAGCGAATGGCAACCGCAGCGCTGATCGCCGGGCATACCTGCGCTTCTGCCGACAATCTGGCGCTTGCCTATATCCGCGACAGCGGCATGGGCGAATACCTGCTGCATCGTGTCGGCCACGGCATGGGCATCATGTTCCATGAAGCGCCGTGGGTGGAAGGCGGCGACCAGACCATTCTGGAACCCGGCATGATCACCTCCAGCGAACCGGCGATCTTCGTGCCGGGCTTTGCCGGCTATCGCATCGCAGACACCGTGCTGATCGCCGCCGAAGCGCCCGATAGCATGACTGTCTATCCCCGCAAACTTGACGACATCGTCATCTCCTGAGGTCGGAAAGATGGGTTTCAGCCTCGCCGAAACAGTTCTCGTGACCGAGCAGGGTCCGGATTCGCTGACCAAATTCCCCCGCCGCTTCGAGGAGATCGTGCTGTCATGACCTTTGCTTCGGCACATATCAGGGGAGCAGCCTCGTGTTAGCCTATATCGTCCGTCGAATCCTGCTGTTGATCCCGATGGCCGCAGGCATGGTCATCGTCACTTTCGGCCTGCTGTTGCTGATCCCCGGCGACCCTGCCTCAGTGCTGCTCGGCCAAGAGGCCTCGGCGGAAGCGATCAACAACCTGCGCAACGCGCTCGGCCTCAATGATCCCTGGTATATCCGTCTCGGCGTCTATTTCGCGCAATTGCTGCGCGGCGACATGGGCCGTTCGATCTTCCAGAACCAGGCCGTGTCGGAGATCATAGCCGGCAGGCTCGGTGCGACTATCGAGTTGGCCGTCCTGGCGCTGATCCTTGCCTGTCTCGTCGGCATCTCGCTCGGGGTGCTGGCTGCCACGCGACAGGGTTCGATCGTCGATACCGTATCGATGATTTTCGCCCAGCTTGGCGTTTCGATGCCGGTCTACTGGCTCGGCCTGCTATTGATGTTGCTGTTTGCCGTGACTCTCGGCTGGCTTCCGGCGATCGGCCGCGGGGCCCCCTTCCCCGAAGCGGTCTGGGCGGCGCTGACCGGTCGTCCGCAGGTGCTGCTCGACAGCTTAGCCCACATCCTCCTGCCGGCGCTGGCGCTCGCCGCGAACTCGGCGGCGATCATCTCCCGCCTGGTGCGCACCGCCATGCTCGAAGTGCTGCGGGAGGATTTCGTCCGCACCGCTTATTCCAAGGGGCTGCGCCGCAATCGCGTCATCATCCGCCACGCATTGCGCAATGCGCTGCTGCCGGTGCTAAGTGTGATCGGACTGCGCTTCGGCGCCCTGCTCGGCGGCGCGGTGCTGACCGAGACCATCTTCGCCTGGCCGGGCCTCGGCCAACTGACCATCACGGCGATCTCGCAGCGCGACTTGCCGCTCATCCAGGGCATCGTGCTCACCTTCGCGATCATCTTTGCACTGGTGAACCTGGTCGTCGACCTTCTCTATGCGGTCGTCGACCCGCGCATCCGTTTGGGCTGAGGCTCATGAGATTATCCAGGCGTTTCCGCAATATTTCACTCATCCTCGGCTCGATCATCGTGCTGGCGATCGTCGTCTGTGCTGTCTTCGCTCCCTATCTATCTACGCATGGCGTCGAGCAGATGGACATGCGCAACCGCTTCTCCGGCCCGACGCTCACCCACTGGCTCGGCACCGACAATTTCGGACGGGACCTCTGGTCGCGGCTTATATACGGCGCACGCATCTCGCTGACGATCGCCTGCATCTCCGTTTCGGTCTCCACCGTCATCGGCACGGCGGTCGGACTCGCGGCTGGCTATTTCGGCGGCTGGACGGATCTGATCCTGATGCGGATCACGGACATATTCCTGGGCTTCCCGGCGATCGTACTGGCGCTTGCGATCGTCGCGGTGCTTGGCCCCGGCATGATCAACGTGGCAATCGCCATCATCGTCGTCGCCTGGACGGAATATGCCCGCGTGGTTCGGGCGACTACCTTGATGCTGCGCGAGCAGAATTACGTACAGGCCGCGAGGGCGCTCGGCGCTCATCCGGTCCGCATCCTGGTCAAGGAAATCCTGCCGAATGCGATGGGGCCGATCATCGTGCTCGCCTCGCTCGGCTTCGGCACCGCGATCATCTCGGAATCGGCGCTCAGCTTTCTCGGTTTCGGCCTGCCACCGCCGACGCCGACCTGGGGCTGGACGCTTGCCTACGGCACCCGCTTCATGCGCGACGAACCGTGGCTGGCAATCATTGCCGGCGCCACGATCATGGTGACCGTGCTCGGCTTCAATCTGCTCGGTGACGGCCTGCGCGATGCGTTCGACCCCCGCCATCTCTCCCGCTCGGCGGGCAAGAAGAAATAGGCAACTCCTCGGATCAATACGACAAGACGCTGAAAGGAAACGTCCATGGTCAAGTCGATCAACAAGCTCCGTCGCAAATTCACCACCCATGCGGACGGTAGCGATGCCGTGATCTTCATGCACGAACTGGTGGGTGAACAGGATGGCCCGACGGTCGGGATTTCCGCCTCGATCCACGGCAACGAAAATACCGGTTCGCAGGCGATCCTGGACCTGTTCCGCATCATCAAGGATATGCCGCTTAAGGGCCGCATCATCCTGCTTCCGGTCGCAAACCCGCGCTCCTTTGCGGTCAACCATCGTCACAATCCGCTCGATCAGATGAACCTCAACCGCGAGTTCCCCGGCGATCCTCGCGGCACTTATAGTCAGCAGCTTGCCGATGCGCTGGCGCACGAATTCTTCGCGAAGATCGACTATAATCTCGACCTGCATTCCGGCACGGATCGGCCGACGGTCGACTATGTTTACATCTGGAACGACGAGCCACTATCGCGCGCTTTCGGTTCGAAAATCCTCTATCGCCCAACGACGGGTAAGGCCGGCACGGTCTATTCCGGCACCAGCAAGTCCGTCTCGATGGACCGCCACGGCACCAAGGTGGTGACGATCGAGCTCGGCGGCGGTATCGTCGACCAGACGCCCTATGCGAAGCGCACCGTCGATGGACTGCTGAACCAGCTCCGCCTGATCGGCTCGATCGAAGGCGAAGTGATCCCCAATCCGAAGCAGGTCATCATCACCGAGCTCGTCGGTATCCGTCCGAAACATGGCGGTTGGCTGGAGCCGCTCTCGCCGGCAAACGGCGAGATCATCAAGGGCGGTTCGCTGCTGGGCCGCGTCGTCAGTCCCTACGACTTCGAGACGATCGAGGAAATCCCGACGCCCTTCGAAACCGGCATCATGGTCATGCAGCACCTGACCCGCAATCTCGTGGAAGCCGGCGATTACGGCTTCATGGTCGGCAATATCGAAGGGTCTACCGACTGATCGGATCCCTCCGGCAGATGGAATGAACGGATGCAAGATCGCGCAATGGAAAAGACGATGGAACCGGCGCTTGCCGTCAGCGACCTGAATGTCGAAATCCTCGGGGAGAACGGGGCCTTCCCCGTCGTCTCGGAGATGAGCCTTTCGGTGCGCCCCGGCGAGACGGTCTGCATCGTCGGCGAAAGCGGCTGCGGCAAATCGATGACCGCGCTGTCGCTGCTTCGCCTCCTGCCCGACAGCGCCCGTGTCGCCTCCGGCTCGATCAGGATCCATGGCGAGGATTTTCTCGGCATGGATCGGCGCCAGGTCGAGAACTTCCGCGGCGACAAGATCGCCATGATCTTCCAGGAACCGCTCTCGGCGCTGAACCCGGTGCTGACGATCGGCGAACAGATCGCCGAATCCGTTCGCCAGCATCGAAGGCTTGGGCGGCGCGAGGCCTTTGCGCGCGCCGTCAAATGCCTGGAACTGGTCCAGATGCCGGACCCCGAACGCCGCGCCCGGCAATACCCACATGAACTTTCAGGCGGCATGCGGCAGCGCGCGATGATTGCTCTGGCACTGGCCTGCGAGCCGAAAATCATCATCGCCGACGAGCCAACGACGGCCCTCGATGTCACCGTGCAGGCGCAGATTCTCGGACTGATTTCCGACCTGCAGAAGCGGCTCGGCACGGCGCAGATCCTGATCACCCACGATCTCGGCGTGGTTGCCGAAATCGCCGACCGCGTCATCGTCATGTATGCCGGCCGGCGGGTGGAGGAATGCAGCGTCTACGAACTCTTCGACAACCCGATCCATCCCTATACGATCGGCCTGATGGGCGCCGTGCCCCATCGCGACAGAACGGAAGCCGCCCCGGAACGGCTGACGGATATTCCCGGCACCGTGCCACCGCTCTGGGACCTGCCGAAGGGCTGCGCGTTTGCGCCCCGCTGTCCCGGCGCCTCGGCTCGCTGCCTGGAGGAACGCCCACCCTTCATCGAAAAGAAGCCCGGTCATTTTGCCGCCTGCTGGGAGCATGACAATGCCTGATGCCGCGGCCCCTCTCCTTTCGGTCGAAAACCTCAAGGTTCATTTTGCCATCCGCTCTGGCGTCTTCCAGCGGCAGGTCGGCGAGGTGAAGGCCGTCGACGGCGTTTCCTTCTCGATCGGTTCGGGCGAGACGCTCGGCCTTGTCGGCGAAAGCGGCTGCGGCAAGTCGACCACCGGGCTCGCTCTCATGGGCCTCGTGAAGGCCACCGAGGGATACATCGCCATGCAGGGGGCCGAGGATGTCACGCAAATGCGGAGCATCCCGCGCTCCTACCGCCGCCGTATGCAGATCATCTTCCAGGACCCGTTCTCCTCGCTCAATCCTCGTCAGAAAGTGCGCGACATCATCCGCGCGCCGCTCGATATCCACGGCATCGGCACTGTGGAGGAACGAAGGACAGAAGTGGCGAAACTCATGTCGCTGGTGGGCCTCAGGCCCGATCAGGCAGACAACTTCCCGCACCAGTTTTCCGGTGGCCAGCGCCAGAGGATCGGCATTGCGCGGGCACTGGCGCTGAGACCGAATATCATCGTTTGCGACGAACCCGTCTCGGCGCTCGACGTCTCGGTGCAGGCGCAGATCCTTAATCTGCTCGCCGATTTGCAGAAGGAACTCGGCCTCTCCTATCTGTTCATCTCGCACGACCTCGGCGTGGTCGAACACGTCTCGCACAGGGTCGCCGTGATGTATCTCGGCAAGATCGTCGAGACCGGGTCGAAAGAGGCGATCTTCACGAACCCCCTTCATCCCTATTCGGAACTGCTGTTGCGCTCGGCGCCGGCACATGATCCGCGCAAGCGTCACAAGTTCAGCGCCGTCAGCGACGACATTCCGAGCGCCACGCGAAAACCCTTGGGCTGCGCTTTCCACACCCGTTGCCCCCTCGCGACCGATATCTGCCGGCAAGCCGAACCGCAGCTCGAGCTGAAGGCCGATGACCAGTCCGTCGCCTGCCATCACCGATAAGGAGTTTAGGATGACCGAAGACCTGATCGAGCTTCTCGCAGAACCGGGCCAGCCGAACTTTTTCTTCGACGCATTGGATACCGCACTCGCCACCCGGGTCGGGCACCGGCTGCTGACGCTGCTCTATAAGGACGGCGACGAGGTGGCGCGCGTCTATTCCAACATGCCGGACGTCTATCCCGTCTTCGGCCGCAAACCGATGGGCATGACGCCCTGGGGCGACCTGGTGCTGCGCCGACAGCAACCATTCCTCGGACGCGACCGGGAGGCGGTCAGGTGGGCTTTCTTCGATCACGAGCTGATCGCGAGCCTCGGCCTCAATTCGGCGATCAATATTCCGGTCGTCTACAACGGCGAGACGATCGGCACGATCAACCTGCTGCACGAGGAATTCTTCTACGCGGAAAAGCATGTGCAGCTCGCCAGACAATTCGCGCCGCTGCTGATCCCCGCCTTTCTCGAAGCCCGCCGCGCTGGCACTTCAAAAGCCTGAACAGGATAAAATCCCGTGACCACCATTCTTTTTGAAAACGCCCGTATCGTCGATGGAACGAGCCAGGAGCCGAGCGAGCCAATGTCGGTTCTCGTTGAGGGCGATATGGTTCGTGAGGTCTCGCCCTCCATCAACAGTGCCAGCGCGCAGCGGATCAACCTTGCCGGCAAGGTGCTGATGCCGGGCCTGATCGACGCCCATGTGCATGTCATCGCCGGCATGGCGAACCTCGGCCAGAACGCAAAACTTCCCGATCCGATCGTCACCGTGCGCGCCTTCAGGATCATGGGCGAGATGCTGATGCGCGGCTTCACCACGGTCCGTGATTTGGGCGGCGCGACCTCCGGCCTGCTGGCCGCCACGCAGGAAGCGCCCTGGCCGACACCGCGGCTCAATATCTGCGGCAAGGCGCTGTCGCAATCCGGCGGCCATACCGATTATCGTGGCCCCTATGACGACACGCCGACGCCGAAGACCGGCCATACGCTCGGCAATCTCGGGCGCATCTGTGACGGGGTGCCGGAAGTCCGCAAGGCCGCCCGCGAAGAATTGAAATCCGGTGCACATTTCATCAAGGTCATGGCAAATGGCGGCATCGCCTCGCCGACCGACCCAATCCATTTTCTCGGCTTTTCGCGCGACGAACTGATCGCCTCCGTCGAAGAGGCCGAAAACGCCGGCACCTATGTCGCGGCGCATCTCTATACCGACAAGGCGATCCGCCGGGCGATCGAATGCGGGATCCATTCGCTGGAACACTGCAACCTGATCACATCCGAAACCGCGAAATTCGCTGTCGAAAACGGCTGCATCTCGGTGCCGACGCTCGTCACCTACGAAAAGCTCGGCGTCGAAGGCCCGGCGCTCGGCTTGCCGCCCGCCTCCGTCGCCAAGGTGGATTCGGTACGGCTCGCCGGCATGGAATCGTTGACGATCATGCGCGAGGCCGGGCTGCCAATGGCCTATGGCACCGACCTTCTGGGCGAAATGCACCGCCACCAGTCCGAGGAATTCGTAATCCGCTCCCGCGTCCTTCCCGCCCACGAGGTGATCGCCTCGGCAACCCACGTCGCGGCAAAGCTGCTCCGGATGGAGGGCAAGATCGGCTGCATCGCCCCCGGCGCCTTCGCCGACCTGATCGTGATCGACGGCAATCCGCTCGACGACATGTCGTTGCTCACCGACCAAGGCGCCCATATGCCAATCATCATTCGCGGCGGTCATTTCGTAAAGAACCGGAGATAAGTGGATGAAGCTGGGAGGAGAATTGGCGGCGATAACGGCGGGCCTTGACCTGCTCTATCGCAGCCGCAATCGCAATGCCGGCATTCTGGACGCCGAAGGGCTCGTACCCGTCGCCGTCGCCGAGATATCGCCGCGGCGATTTGACAGCTACGACGAAGCTGAAGCCGCGCTCCTGTCCTTTCGTGATCGTCTCGGGCAAGCCGAAACCGCGCTGCGCGGGGATTGGCTCGACGAGATGTCCGACTCGCTGCTCGCCCTGATTGCCACTTTCCGGGGCGATTCCATCAGTTTTGGTGAGAGGCTGGAGCGGCAGATCCGTGTCGGCGCCCGCGATATACCCGAAGAGATAATCACGGGATATCACAGAGGAATTCGTGAGGTGTTGGATGAACTCGGCTTCCGCGACGGCAGCCTTTTTGAGGATTTTGCGCGCTGGGAGCAGCATGCCCGGATACCATCGGACAAGGTGCTCGCCGTGCTTGCGGAGTTTCAGCGTCAAGCACGAACGCGCTGCGGCATACTGGCAACCGCGTTAAGGGCCGATTGGGTGAATGACGAATGGATCAAACCTATCGCCCAGCGGGACGTGCCTTACTCGGCCTATTGCGATTTCCCCGGCAGACGACTGCTGCTCAATGTCGACTTTCCTTACACTGCTTTTGGACTTAAGCACCTGGCAGTACACGAGGCTTTTCCGGGCCATCTCGTTCACCTGAAACTGCGCGAGAGGCGCGTGGCGGAAGGCCTGATGCCGCTTGATGCCGCTCAGGTGGTCACGAGTTCGGCAAGTTCGGCGATTTTCGAAGGCATCGCCGACAATGGCATGCAATTTCTCGATTGGATCGAAACGCCGGAGGATCATCTTGGCCACCTTCTGCAGCGCCTTCGTTCCGCGCTCAGGTGTCGCGCCGCCTGGCAACTGCTTGGCGAGGGGCAATCCTTTGATGAAGTCGTGCTAAGTATCGCTACTGCTTCCCTACAATCTCCTGACGTTACTCGATCCCGCCTCGCCTTCCTTCGTCATGATCTGCGCGCACCTTTTGTCTACGCATATTGGTGCGGAGAGATGGCGGTTCACTCGGTCTGGTCCCAGATACGTATTGAAGAAAAAGGTGAGTTTTGGAACTATCTCTATAACAACATGCACACGCCGAATACGGTGGCGGAACATTGGTTTAGTCGCGGTTCCTGAACGGATCCGAACACCAAACCCTTGCGGTATTGCACGTTATCTTGCCCACTTGATGGGACAAAGTTTTTATATAGAAATCCAGAAAGAACGCTATTTTTCTATGCGAGAACTATTCCCATGAGCCTTAGCATCAAGGATCCGGAAGCCCATCGTCTGGCAAAAGCGATCTCCCACGCTACGGGAGAAAGCATGACCCGCGTCGTCACCGAGGCGTTGCGTGAGCGTTTTGCCAAGATCGAACGCCGAAAAGGCCGGGCCAGCGTCGAGGAGCTTCTCGCGATCGCCGATCGCGCTGCGGCGAACCTCAAACGCCCTTATGTCGATCACGCGGATTTCCTTTATGACGAGAACGGCCTGCCAAAATGATCGTCGATACTTCGTAGAGACCGCAAGCTCCGCCAATACCCGTAAGGCCTACGCCTCGGACTGAAAGCATCCGCCGCCTGGTGTCGGCCCATCAGCGGGTTCACCGTCAGGCGATCAGCCTCGAAATCACTGCTTCCGCCCTTCCGAGGCGGGCGTGAGATAGGCACAGGCATAGGCGGACGCGGTGGCTCCGATGTCGCACCGCTTGGCGTCCAGGATCAGACCAAGGCCAGCGGCCCCCTTCATTCCGAGGGATAGGCGCTGCCAGACCGGATTCGAAAATGAGCAAAACTATTCGCTGCGAATACCACCACTTCTTCGACCTGTGGCGGGAAATGCCCATCCTCACAGCATGATCACCGCATGTTCCAATAAATCGGGCAGATATCCACCACCGTCATGTTGTGGCGCGCTTAACTTCTCAAATTCTCGACGTGCTCGACCCCCATCGCCTTGGATGATCGACATCCGCGTCACCATCGAAGACTGCCAAGCAATTCGGCCGGCGTCTCGATCAAGCGGTCCGCCCCGGCGATCTCCAGTTCCTCGCGGCTGCCATATCCCCAGAGGACGCCAATCGCCCGCATGCGATTGGCATGAGCGCCGGCGACGTCGAATTTGCGATCGCCGACCATGATGCACTGATCCGCGGTCAGACCGTTCTCCGCCAGAATGTGGGAGATCAATTCCGGCTTGTGGTCGATATCCTGGCCGGGTACCGAACCGTAGATGCCGTCGAAAAGCGGAGCCAGATTTTTGTTCTCAAGAATCTTCCGAGCAAACACCGCCCGTTTCGACGTTGCCAGATATAAGCTCACACCCGTTTCCCGCATCGCAAAAAGAGCGTCTGCAATTCCGTCGTAGAGCTCGCTGAGCAGCAGGCCCCGCGTCCCATAGTCTTCACGATATGCCTCGACCGCTTCCGACACGCGACTGTCGCCGAATGGCTGGAGAAGATAGCGCATGACGTCTTCGATCGGCGGGCCGATGATCGAGGCGATATCCATTGCCGGATCTGTCGTATGGCCGAGAGCCCGCAAGGCCGCGCGGCAGCTGGACAGGATGCCCGGCTCTGAGTCGATCAAGGTTCCATCGAGGTCGAGAAGAATGGCTGAAGGCGAAGACATAAGGAAACTCACTTTCCGATCATATAAAGGCTCAATAACTGACGTATCGATGGCGCCCGGTTCTGCAAACATCGGTCCTATGCAACATTTCAATGTCGCGTTTCAGCCATCATGCTGGTGATGAGATCGATCGCATCCTCGCCCTTCAGTGCGCTCTCCCACATCCTGCGGGCAATTTCTTCATGCAGTTTCACGCCTTCGAGCGATGCGGTGATGATCCCGACCCCGACCCTGACGTTTGGCTGTTCTCCAAGGCGAAACGGACTGATCGCGAGAACAGAGCGCCCCGCCTGCCTAAAGATCTGAAAATTCGTCGCCGGAACAAGGCCGGGCACAACCGCTATCTGAACGCCGATCGACGGCTTTTTGACGAGCTCGACAATGTGTTTGACCTCGGACCTGGCCATGGACTGTCGATTTCGCCGGTCCGAAGCTGAGAGATCATCGCGCCCAATCAGCCCATTCGACAGAAACCGCCGTAGCTCGGAGGCTGCTATCAGGTTGACCAAGAGCGGGCGGCGGCGTTGATAGGCTTCCTTACGCTCCCGGAGGACCAACAGAAGCCTGTCGATGGCCGTCGCGGTCTCGTCGTCCTTGGATCTCAGGTCATCCATCGCAAGCGCGAGCATCTCGTCATATGCGGGTGAGGTCAGGAGATACGAAAGAGGACCGAAGAAGCCGATGATCTGCTCGCTCTCGGCCTCAATCTGACGCATTCGCTCGAAGAAACCCAAGGCGGTATCCACATATTCGATACCTACCCCCAGGAGATTGGGCAGAGAGACGTCCAGCACACGGCTGATGCGAACGAGGGTTTCAATCTTGAGGATCTCTCCTTTTTCCGCCCGGTAAAGCGCGGCACGGGAAACGCCGAGCTTCTCGGCAAGCGTTTCAGGAGACAGGCCGTGCCCCAGGCGATACGCATTCAGCCGCTGGCCGATATCCTTCAGTATGCCGGCCTCCTCCGCCGGCATCGTTCGCCTTTCCGACATCAGCAATTCTCCTCATTGAGAACGAGGGATACTTCATTTTATATGCCTTGTCTAAATATTATGGACATCGTCTAAATTTTGAGATAGCCCGTTTACAACATCAAAAAAGGGGACGTGATAATGATGAAAGCAATTGCAGCAATCCTGCTTGCCGCAGGGACACTGGTCAGCTCCGCCGTTTCCGGTATCGCGCAGAACCTGACGCCGGTGAAGTTCTCGCTGGATTGGACCCTGCAGGGGAACCATGCCATCTGGGGTCTTGCCCTTAAAAACAAAGATTTCGCGGCCAATGGGCTGAACGTCACCATGGACCGGGGATACGGCTCGGGCGATACCATCGTTAAAGTCGCAGCGGGCGCCTACGACATCGGGTTCACCGACATCAATTCGCTCATCAAGTTCAATGCCGAAAATCCCGATCGGTATCTGATTGCTTTCTATCAGGTGTTCGACAGGACCCCCAACTCGATCATTGCTTTGGCCAAAAGCGGCATCAAGTCGCCTGCAGACCTTGCCGGCAAGAAGATCGGCGCTCCGGAAGCCGATTCAAGCCGCCTGATGTTCAGCGCGTTTGCCCAGGCAAACAAGATTGACCCCGCCTCGATCAACTGGGTCACCATCGCGCCGAACCTGCGTGAGACGATGCTGGTGCAGGGCCAGGTGGATGCCATCTCCGGCTTCTCCTCGACGTCTGTCTTCAACCTCATTTCGGCTGGCGTACCGGAAAAAGACATCACTGTGCTCGGTTATGCCGACAATGGGCTCGACCTTTATGGCAGCGCGCTGGTTGCAACCCCGAATTATATCGCCAAGCACCCGGACGTCATCAAGGGCTTCGTCAAGGCCTCGATCGCCGGCACCATCGCTCTCCTGAAAAACCCGGAGGCCGGCATGCAGGCGATGAAGGAAATCGAACCACTTTATGACGTCAAACTCGAGGCGGCACGCCTGAAATTCCTGTTGGACAAGGGTGTTCTGAAATCCCCTTCGTTCGAAGCGAATGGTCTCGGCTACGTGGACCCTGCCCGCATGGCGCTGACGATCAAAACGAACAGCGACGCCTACAAAATCGCGGCACCCGCTGCCGATAAGGTCTACACGACCGAATACCTCCCGCCGTCAGCCGAACGGATGCCGCCCAAGTAAAAATTCCTGGCAAGCATCTCGTCATCGTTCCGAAACGACATTTCTGGCGGCCCGGATGAAGAACCTCGTCGAATTGATTGACGTCAGCCTCTCTTACGGCAAGACGCCGGCGGTATCAGGCCTCAATATGAAGGTCGAAGAAGGGTCCTTCGCGGCGGTGGTCGGACCGTCCGGCTGCGGGAAATCTTCGCTGATGAAATTGGTGACGGGCTTGATGCCCGCCACCACCGGCGCCGTTGTGGTCGACCAGCACGAAATCTCAGGCCCGGTCAGCATCGTCGGAATGGCGTTTCAGAATCCCAATCTTTTGCCCTGGCGGACGACATTGGAAAACGTCCTGCTCCCTCTCGAAGTCGTTCGTCCCGAGCGCCATCAGTTCCGTGCGAAGAAACAGGAATTCGTCGACCGGGCCATGGATCTTCTGCGGATCGTGGGACTGGAGAGTTTCGCAAGTCATTATCCGTGGCAGCTTTCCGGCGGCATGCAGCAACGCGTGTCTCTCTGCCGATCGTTGATCCACCAGCCGCGACTGCTGATGCTCGACGAGCCCTTCGGTGCACTCGATGCATTTACGCGCGAGGAATTGTGGGATGTGCTGCAGGCGATCTGGCTGGAACGACACTTCACGGCCATTCTGGTGACCCACGACCTCAGAGAGGCGCTTTATCTCGCGGACAGCGTCCATGTGATGTCCAACAGGCCGGGCCGGGTTGTTCGGACGGTCGACACGTCGGCGTTCAGCCGGCCGAGAGGCGAGCAGACCTTCCTGGATCCCGCGTTCAACGCAAACGTCATGGACCTGCGCTCGGATATCCGCTCGCAAAGAATGCCGATTGAAATCGCACCCGCAAAACCAGCCGGAAAGGCATGATGAGCATGTTGGAACGTGTCGGCCCCTTGGCTTTGCCGGTTATACTGCTTGTCCTGTGGGAGCTCGCCTGCAAGGCCTTTGATATCCCGCCTTTCGTCCTGCCATCACCCACGATGATCGCGGCGGCCCTTTACGAAAACGCCTATATCATCTGGTTTCATTCGAGCCAGACGCTGCTGACGACGGTCATCGGCTTCGCCGTCGCGGTGGGATTCGGTGCGGTTCTCGGTGTGATGGTGGGATCGTCCAGGCTCGCCTACACGAGCCTTTACCCGCTGCTCGTCGGCTTCAATTCCGTGCCGAAGGTGGCGATCGTACCCATCCTTGTCGTATGGTTCGGCATAGGCACCATACCCGCCGTGATCACCGCGTTCATGCTGAGCTTCTTCCCGATTGCGGTAAACGTCGCGACAGGTCTCGCGACCATCGAGACCGACCTGCGCGACGTCTTGCGCTCGCTGGGCGCAAGTCAACTCGATATCGTCCGCAAGGTCGGCATTCCACGTTCCATGCCCTACCTGTTCGCGTCGCTGAAGATCTCGATCACGCTTGCATTTGTCGGATCCGTCATCTCGGAAACGCTTGCTTCCAACCGGGGCATCGGAACGCTGATGACCCAGGCATCCGCCAATTTCCGGATCCCGCTTGTGTTTGCAGGCCTTGTCGTCATCGCCCTTATGGGCGTCCTCATGTATATGATCTTCGCCTTCATAGAACGCCGCATGACCGGCTGGGCGACGCGGGGAGCCACCTTCGGCATCGGCGGCTAGTCAGCCCCTTTGGGCAGTGCTAGATGCGCCGCGATCATCTCCGCCACATGACCAAACCGGCGGATACCCAGTTCTGCAGGTTTTATGCCTGGCCCAGTCGCCAGCACCGGCACTCGCTCGCGGGTGTGATCGGTGCCCGTCCAGGTCGGGTCGTTGCCATGGTCCGCGGTGATGATCAGGAGATCATTGCGGCGCAGGCGCCGTGTCAGTTCCGGCAGGCGGACATCGAAGGTTTCGAGCGCGCGGGCATAGCCCGAAACGTCGCGGCGATGGCCCCAGAGACTGTCGAATTCGATGAAATTGGCAAAGACCAGATCGCCCGGTTCGGCTCGGCAGCACCAGCCAAGAACATGGTCGAACAGCGCCATGTCGTCGCTGCCCTTGGAGACGTCGGTAATGCCCTTGTAAGCAAAGATGTCGCCGATCTTGCCGATCGCATGGACCGCACCGCCTGCAGTAACCACCCGGTCGCAGATCGTTCCGTCCGGAGGGGCGATGGCAAAATCCTTGCGGTTTGCGGTGCGGACAAAGGCGCCTGGCGCCTCGCCGACGAACGGCCTGGCAATGATCCTTCCGACATTCAGCGGATGAAAGATTTCGGCGGCGATACGGCAAAGATCGAGCAGACGCTCAAGACCGAAATGGGCTTCATGGGCCGCAATCTGCACGACGCTGTCGGCGGAGGTGTAGACGATCGGCTTGCCGGTTGCGATGTGTTCGGCACCGAACCGGTCGAGCACCTCGGTGCCCGAAGCATGGCAATTCGCAAGCGTTCCGGGAATGCCGGATCGTGCTGCGAGTTCGGCCATCAGCTCGTCCGGAAATGCCGGTATTGTGCGCGGGAAATAATGCCAGTCACGGGCGACCGCCACGCCGGCGAGCTCCCAATGACCGCTCTGGGTATCCTTGCCGGCAGAGATTTCCTCCGCCGCCCCCCAACGACCGATCGGTGCCGCGCCGAGACCGGGCGCCGTCCTGCCCGATGCAAGCTGGATAGCGGCACCCAATCCCAATGCGTCGAGGTTCGGAACTCTCAGCGGTCCGCTGCGCCCCTCTTCCGCGCGCCCAGCGGCACAGGCCTCGGCAATATGAAGCAACGTATTCGAGCTTTCATCCCCATAACGGGCCGCATCCGGCGCGCCGCCGCAGCCGACGGAATCGAGGACACAGAGGAAAACGCGCGCCATGACCTAACCCGTCAGCTCATTTGAAACCGGCCGAGCGAACGGCGGCGGATCAGTTCGATGACCTCGTAGAAGGCCCAGCCGATCAGCGACAGCAGGAGCACCATGCCGATGACGACGGCAGTATCGCTGTTTTCCTGGCCGGAGGACAGCAGGTAGCCGATGCCCTCGTTGGCGCCCATCAATTCGCCGATCACGGCGGCGGTCATCGCGAGCGTCGTTGCAACCGCCATGCCGGCAAGCACCGCCGGCAGGGCCGATGGCAGCTCGATATGCCAGAAACTCTGCCAGGGACTGAGCTTCAGCACGGCGGCGAGATCGCGAAAACTGCCTTCCCCGTAACGCAGACCGGTCACCATGCCGGACATGACGGGGAAGAAGGTGACGATCGCGATCAGCACGATCTTGGGTGTTGGTCCTATCCCCAGCCACAACAGCAGCAGGGGCGCAATCGCGATCTTCGGTGCTGTCTGCAGCAGCAGGATGAGCGGCGTGGCAAAACGTTCGACCCGGGGAAGCCGCGCGAAGACGACTCCGGCAAGAATACCGACCCCCGTCCCGATCACGAAACCTGCGACGATCTCCGTGAGCGTAACGCCGATGTGCCGGAAAAGCTTGGCGTTTTCGAACAGGAAGAGCAGACGGGCGAACACCTCCAGCGGTCCCGGTAGAAGAAATGCCGGAACCCTGAAGATGACGACGATCGCCGTCCACAGGACGAGGGTTGCGATCAAACCCGCTATGCCACGCAGGATCATGTCTACTTACCGATCGTCGACGGATCGACGACGAAGTCGGCCGCCTTGGGGGCACTGTCGATGACCTTGTACTGCGCCAGGATATCGGCGTTTTTCTGCCACGCGGCCAGATCGGCGGCACCCAGGCCCTTCTGCTTGGTCAGCGCGCTCTGCCAGACGGACGGCACGAAGGTCTGTTCGAAGGCGGTCGTCAGAATGGCCTTCTGGTCTTTCGGCCAGGTCGGCGTGTATTTGGCAAGCGAGATGTCGAGCGCATCACCGATATGACCATCGATGACCCATTCATAGGACTGGGTCACGGCGGTCGTGAAGCGCTTCACCAGATCCGGGTTTGCCGAAAGCTTCTTCGCGCTGGTGACGACGACGTTGCCGAAGGACGGCAGGAAATCGTTCGACAGGATCATCGTGACCTTGGTGCCGTCGGCTTCGAGATTGTACTTGCGAAGCTCGGAGAAGACGATCGCATCGACCTGGCCGGCCTGAAGCGACTGCACGATGGCGCCGGTCGCGACAACTTCGACGCTGACGTCGTCGAGGCTGAGGCCGGCCTGCTTGAGACCCACCTGGAGCTGAAGATAGTTGGGGCTTGCAAGGCTGGTAACGGCGATCTTCTTGCCCTTCAGGTCCTTGTAGGTCTTGATGCCACTGGATTCCTTGGCCAGAAGCGCGCCGATGCCGCGCTGATAGGTCGTGTGGACCACCTTGACCGGCAGGCCGTTGGCGGCCGCAGCAACCACCGCATCACCGTTCGGGAACCCGAAATCGACATTGCCGGCGGCGATGTTCGTCAGGATGTCGGCGGCAGCAGCATAGATGAATTCGACTTCGATGCCGTTCTTCTCGAAGATGCCCTTGTCGACGCCGGCATAAAGCGGCGCGTAAAAAGGCGCGGCTGCGCCATCGATCTGCAGCACGACCTTGTCGGCCGCTGCAGCGGCCGAAGCAAAGAAGGGCGAGGTAAGAAGAGCGAGCAGGCTTGCTGCGGTTGTCACGCGAAACTGGATCATGGTTGGCTCCTAAGTTCCCATTTTTGTGGAAGAAAATGCCCTTCCCGCAATGCGCAGAAGGTTTCGCTGGGTGGCCTCATAGTCGTCGAGCCAATCATCACTGGCGCGATTTCCATGGACACCAAGTAGGCAGCCGGTTTCGAGGCCGATCGCCCCGCCGACCGTCAGCGTGATCTCGCTCTCCATCTCGACGCCGACGGCACCTTGAGCCTGGAAGCGGTCGATGAAATTGGCGGAGATATCGGCGCCACCGTCGAGCGGACGATAACGGCGGTCCTGGCCGAAATAGTAGCTGTCGGTCGAAGCGACCATGCCCGGCCGGCAGGTCAGGCCTAGCTCGGCCGCGGCGGCGACGAGGCCTTGGGTTATCTGCGGTGAAGCCTTTGCTTCGCCTCCGGCTGCTCGGTATGTCATGGCAGTGCCGGTATCGCCGATCGCCCTGTCGACAGCGATGAAGGAGCCGACGGTGTATTCTGCGACGAGCGCAGACATGCCGCCGATCCGGATGACGCGCCTGGCGCCGAGCATGGCGAGTTCCACAAGGGCGATTTCGGTCGAAGGGCCACCGATGCCTGTCGAACAGATGGTCAGCCGCTTTCCTTCATAACTGCCGGTGATGACGGCGAATTCGCGCTTGCGACCGAAGTCCTGCACGTCTTCCAACATGTCGGCGAGCAGCGCCACGCGATCCGGATCACCAGGCGTCAGCACGTTTTCGGCAATGTCGCCGGGACCGCAAGGCAGATGCGGCGGGCGGCCGTTTTTCCAGGGAAAGGCGGCGCTGGTTCTAGCCATTCTTCGCCCCTTTCCAGGAGAGAAGTCGGCGTTCGAGAATAGTCAGCGCGACATGCAGGACCAGGCCGAGTACAACGGTCATCAGGACGGCTGCGAACAGAAGCGGCGTCTTGTAAGTGGCCGATGCGAAGGTCATCAGATAACCGAGCCCGACCTTTCCGGACATCCATTCCGCCAGAACCGCACCGACCAGCGCCTGCACCGCGCCGATCTTCAGACCGACGAAGATCTCCGGCATTGCCGCCGGCAGTTCGATCTGGCGAAAGCGTTGCACGGCGCTGAGACCGAGCAGCTTCGAAAGATCCTTCATCTTCGGATCGAGCGTGCGGAAGCCGGCGACCGCACCGACGAAGACGGGAAAGAAGACCAGCGAAAAGATCAGGATGATCTTGGAGAGCACGCCGAAGCCGAACCAGACGACGAAGAGCGGCGCAAGCGCGATCTTCGGCGCCGTCTGCAGGATGACCAGCGGCCCGTCGAGCCAGACAGCGAGCTTCGGAAAGCGGGTCATGACATAGGCAATCGCAATGCCGGCAACGCAGCCGAGGATCAGGCCAAGGACGATGTTCTGGAGCGTGAAGCCGAGATGCAGCCAGAGTTCACCGGTGAGCGCAATGGTGACCAGCGCGTTCCAGGTACGCAGCGGCGACGGCAGAAGAAAGGTCGGCAGGGCCATCGGCCCCGTTGCAAACCACCAGACAAACAGGAGCGCGGCAAGCGCCAGCGTGTAGTCGACCGCCGCGGAAAAGCGCCTGTTCATCAATGCGCCTCCCCGGCCGGCGTCCGCAGATCGCGGCGAAGCTGGGCGACCAGCGCATGATAGGCCGGATCGAGCTTGGTCTGTTCGCCACGAGGACGAGCAAGCTCGACATTATGGACGCATTTGAGCTTGCCCGGACGGGCCGTCATGACCATCACCCGATCCGCCAGATAGGCGGCTTCGTCGACGCTGTGAGTGACCAGCAGGATCGTCTTGCCGGTCGACTGCCAGATGCGCAGCAGTTCGTCGTTGAGATTGTCGCGGGTCATCAGATCGACGGCCGAAAAGGGCTCGTCCATCAGCAGGATCGGCGGATCGTCGGAAAGCGCGCGGGCGATCGCCGCACGCTGGCGCATGCCGCCAGACAGCTGGCGCGGCAACGCCTTTTCGAAACCGGCAAGCCCCACCATCTTGATCAGGTCGAGGGCCGTCTTGTCGCCCTGAGCCCTGGCAACGCCGGCTGTATCGAGCGGGAAACGGACGTTGTCGACAATGGTCTTCCACGGCAGCAGCACTGGCTCCTGGAAGACAAACCCGACGGGGCGCTTGCGGCCGGAGACATCGAGCGTGATCGAACCGCCGGTCGCCTGGTCGAGGCCGGAAATCAGCCGCAGCAGCGTGGACTTGCCGCAGCCGGACGGCCCGACGATCGAGATGAACTCGCCTTCCCTGATGGCGATGCTGACAGGCTCCAGCGCCGTCACCGTCCCATGGTCAGCCACGAATGTCTTGTGAACACCCGCGATATCGATCATCCGCTCCGATTGCGCCACCCAAAAACTCCCTGCCTTGCTGGGGAAACAATTGATCCGCGAGGAGATAAATCCCCTTGGACCGCCCGCCTGCCCCGGAAAGACGTCAAGCTTTCACAAAACTTTCAGGCGCGCAACAAAAATCTCAAAGATGAGATTTGTATCAAAATTGCGTCCGCAATTGTGTTTCGCGTCCTGATAGAACTCAGGCGGCAGCCTGTCTCTTGAGGACGGTTTTCTCGATGAAATCGGCGGCCTGATCGCCCTTGAGGCTACGCCGCCAGAGCTGGTCGGTAATGCCGCCATAGAGCTGAACCGCCTCCGCGGCCGCAGTAATGGTGGCGACGCCAACGCGGATATTGGCGAACGAACCAAGCCGGAAGGGGCTGACCGCCACCTGTGCCCTGTCGGCCCGCTTGAAGATCTGGAAGCTTGCGCCCGGCATGGAATCGATCACGACGCCGATCTGAACGCCGATCGGCTGCTCCCGCAGCATATGCACGATATGCTCGATTTCGGCGCGGGCGGCAGCCTGCCGTTCCGACAGCCTGACACCCGGATGATCATGGGCGCCGACGAACCCGACACGACCGAACTCCTCCAGTTCAGCGGCAGAAACCAAGCTGACAATGCTCGGGCTGCGCCTGCGGAACGTCTCCTTGCGAGCTTTCAGGATGTGCATCAAAGCTGCGATTTCCCGGATCGCCGTCTTTCGGTCACTGACGTCCTGAGGAATGCTTTCATCGAGTACGGTCGGCAGAAGCTCGTCATAGCGGTCGGTCGTCAGCAGATACGAGATCGGCCCGAACATCACGGTGATCTGGTCCACATCCTCCTCAAGCTGGCGCATCCGCTCGAAAAAACTGACAGCAGAAGCAATATACTCGACGCCGACGCCGAGCAGAGTCGGCAGCGAGACGCCAAGCAGATCGGCGATCTTGCCAAGCGTGTCGACCTTCGGCGGCTTGCCGGACTCGTAGCGATAGATCGCAGCCCGTGAAACGCCGGCCTTGGCGGCGAGCTCCTCCGGGGTAAACCCCGCCCCCATCCGGAACGCGCGAAGGCGACGACCGACATCCTCTGTGGAACTCACGAAGTCCAAGGCGATTCCTCCCGTCATCCTGTTGCCAAACCTTCGACTCCTTAAACAAAAACTGGAATAATCGCAATGTAGTTAATCTTCATGCGATAATTCTCATTTTTGAGAATCGTCTTGACAGCTTTCGCATTTCCACAATAGGCTCTGTTTTTGGACCCCGAATGCAGGGAGCACCCTATGACGTCCGACCGCCACCTTCTACGACGCTGATCTAAAGCGAACGACCCCGTGCGACGGTCAGGCCATGTGCTGAAGCCCGACGTCGCCCACCCACCGACATTCCGATCCGATAGGCGGTCCATCCGCCAAGGGCATTATTTTCTTGATTCCGGACACCGTCATGCCAACAAGCCTTTGCGTCGTCTCCGATTCCGCTCCCGCGCGTCACTCCATTCATGAAGTGGACTGCCGGGTCACGGCGCATGAATGGGTGAACGGCCAATATCGCCTTCTTACGCTTTCCGCGCCGCGTTCAGTGCTGGATTGCCAACCGGGGCAATTCTTTCACCTGCTCTGCCCGCAGACGGATCGGTTTCATCCTTATCTTCGCCGGCCGATGAGCATCTATTCCTACGATCGCGAAAAGGGCGAACTCGCGTTCCTCTACAAGTTCGCAGGCGAAGGCACCGGCGCTCTGGCCTGCCTCGAAATCGGCGATGTCCTGAATATCGTCGGTCCGCTCGGCAAAGGGTTCGAGATTCGGTTAGAATGGCGTCGCCCGCTGCTCATCGCCCGCGGCGTCGGACTTGCGACGCTCGCCCCGCTGGCGCAGGAATGCGCTCGCCTCAAACTGCCGCTGACGGCAATCTGCAGCGCCCGCGCGCCCGATCTGCTGATGTCGACCGACCTCTTCCGCTCCTTCGGCGCGGAAGTCATCACGGTGACGGATGCCGAGGGCAATTCGGATGCCGAAAGCCTGATGCCCCTGATCGAGGGCCTGATCCGCAGCCGCGGCATCGACGCTTTCTTCACTTGTGGCTCGGCGCGACTGATGCGCATGCTGCAGGAGATCGGCGCCCGCCACGGCATTGGCGGTCAAGTGGCGCTCGAACAGCACATGGCCTGCGGCATCGGCATGTGCCAGGCCTGCGTGCGACCTTTTCGGCACGAGGACGGCGCCGTGAATCTCCGGGTTTGCCGCGAGGGACCGGTCTTCGATCTTCAGGAGGTGCTGTAATGGCCGACCTCACCACCCGGATCGGCGCGCTGACGCTCAAGAACCCGATCATGCCGGCCTCCGGCACCTTCTCCGAGGAACTGGCCGAAGTCTTCGATCTCGATTGCCTGGGGGCACATGTGACGAAGACCATTACCCGAGGCAAGCGGGCCGGCAATCCGGTGCCGCGGGTCTGCGAGGTGCAGGCAGCCATGCTGAATTCGATCGGCATCCCCAGCAAGGGCGCGGAATGGTTTCTGCACAACACCGTGCCGTTTTATGCTGACTACGATGCGCCACTGGTGATCAGCATATCCGCCAATTCCGCCGACGAATTCGCACGCTTCGCCGAAGAGATCAGCGTGCCGGGTGTCGCGGCGATCGAAGTCAACATTTCCTGCCCCAACGTCGAGGATCACGGCAAAGCCTTCGCAATGCGGCCGGGCCCGACCGGCGACGTCATCCGCAAGATGCGCTCCGCCACCGGCCTTCCCCTCTGGGCAAAACTTTCGCCCAATACCGGCGAGGTGGTGGAAGTCGCGCAGGCGGCCGAGGCAGCCGGGGCCGATGCACTCGTCACCGCCAACACAATGCTTGCCATGGCGATCGACAGCGCCACCGGCCGCGTGCGCCTCGGCAACGTCATGGGCGGACTTTCCGGTCCCGCTCTGAAGCCCATCACGTTGCGCATGACTTACCAATGTGCCCGGGCGGTCTCCATCCCGGTCATCGGCTGCGGCGGCATCTCGACGGTGGACGACGTGCTGGAATACCTGATCGCCGGCGCCCGCGCGGTACAGGTGGGCACCGCCACGTTCATCAGTCCCACGACCATGCCCCGCCTCATCGGCGAACTCGAACAGGAACTTGAAGAACGCGGCCTCACCTCCGTCGACGCCCTGATCGGTTCGGTCGACATCGCCGACGAAGCCATTACCCTTGCGGAGTATGCGTGATGAATGCCGCCGTTCTCGAAAGACCCGCATGCTTTGACCTTGCCGGTGTCGCCGCCCAGCTGTTTGCCGAGATCGCCGAGCGTACCGCAGATGTCGAGGGCGTGAGCCGTCCGGCTTTTTCCAGGGCGGAGACTGAAACGCTGGATTTCCTGGTCGACTTCGCCCATTCGGAAGGCCTCGTGACGGAATGGGATGCCGGTCGCAACCTCGTCTTCTCGCTGCCCCAACATGCCGGGGCCGGGCACTATGTCCTCGTCGGCTCGCATGTCGACAGCGTCCCCAGCGGCGGCAATTTCGACGGGCTTGCCGGCGTGCTGGCCGGGCTGCTTTGTCTCGTCCGGGCGAAGCGCGAAGGCGCTCGTTTCCCCGAACCGGTAAAGGTCATCGCCATGCGCGGCGAGGAGAGCGCCTGGTTCGGCCCATGTTACATCGGCTCGAAGGCGCTGCTCGGCGTGCTCTCGCAGGATGAACTTTCCGCTCGCCACAAAAGCGACGGCCGCACACTCGATGAACACATGGAAGCGGTCGGCATCGACATGGCGCCGATCCGGGCCGGCAAACCCCTCCTGGATCGCTCGGCGGTCAGAGCCTATGTCGAGGTGCATATCGAACAGGGGCCTGTGCTTATCGAGCGTAATGTGCCGGCGGCGATCGTTTCTGGCATTCGCGGCAACTTCCGCTTCAAGAAAATTTCCTGTTTCGGCGAAGCCGGCCATTCCGGCGCGGTTCCCCTTGCCTATCGGCACGATCCGGTGCTCGCAATGGCGGAGTTCCTGAACGTGCTTGACGCCGCCTGGCATGATTTCGTCGCCAAGGGCCGCGACCTCGTCGTTACCAGCGGCATGGTCTCAACCGATCAGCAGAAGCATGCCCTCTCCCGCATTCCGGACAGTGTCGAATTCAGCCTCGACGTTCGCAGCCAGGACCGCGATATGCTGGAGGCAATGCACGCACTCGTCCTCCAGCACGTGACGCGTATCGAGAACGAACGCGCCGTCCGTTTCGATCTTGGCCAGGCGCTATGGACCAGTCCGGCGCTCTGCAGCCAGTCGCTGATCGCCCGACTGACCGAGGCGGCGGAAACCGTCGGCGTGCAGCCGACGTTGATCCCGTCCGGCGGTGGGCATGACGCCGCGGTCTTTTCCGCGGCCGGCATTCCGTCGGGCATGATCTTCATCCGCAACCGCAACGGATCGCATAATCCGCAGGAGGCGATGGAGATCGGCGATTTCGAAATCGCCACAGCCATCCTCTATGAGTTCCTCGGCAATCCCCATGAAACGTCAGTCGGCGGCCAATCAGCGAAGGAAACTGGTCCCATGTTCTCCAACATCACAGACATCATCCGCCAGAAGGGCAATGCGGTGCGCGCTTATCGCGCCGCGGCGGTGGCCGCCGGGCAGGCCGCCATCGACGATCCGGATCGCGTGGTCGGCTATTTCATGCTCGGTCTCGCGGCGCAGGAAGTCGCCGAAACATATTATGCCGAACCGGTCGAGGCCGCTGTTTTCGACCAGGAACTGTCCAGGTTTGATGGATATGCCAACACGCTCGATGCTGCATTCGCAAGCCCGGATGCCGGGATTCGGCTTGATGCCCTATCGAGGGTAGCCCGCAGCCTGGCAATTGATCGCCAGCGGTCGACAATTCGCGCTGCCGGCTTGTAGTGCAGCGACGATTTCGGTTGCCTGCTATTGTTGGCCGTGCCCCGTGGGGAAAACATTTTGCTCACGACCAGCCGGCAATGCTCTGCAGGAACAGGCCGGCGGCCCGTGACAGCGGATGTTTTTCGCCGCTGAGCAGGCAATATGTGACCGGCAGCTCCGGTTCAAGCACGACGAACCGCAAGGGCAGTGCCGCGTATTCGCGGGCGATCAGTTCGCTGACCAGCGCGATGCCAAGACCCTCGGCGGCCAGTGCGCAGGCGCTTGCGACGGAATGCGCCTCCAGCAACGGCCGCTGTCGCAAGCCGTGCTGGTAGAACAGCGCCTCAAGCTGATGGCGGACGGGCCGTTCGCGATTGAGAACGATGAGATCGTGGCCCTTCAGCTCGGCGATCGTCAGCGATGACCGGTCGGCGAGCGGATGATCCCGATGCAATACGCAGACGATCCGCGACGGCAGCAGCTTTTCCTGCCGCAGTCCGGGAGTTGCCAGCGGCAGGCGCGCGAAACCGATATCGGCTTCGCCATCGGCAACCATGCGTTCGAGCGCCAGATAATTGCCGGAGGCCAGTTCCACCCGCATCGGGCCGTTGGCCGCAAGAAAATCTCGGATCATTTTAGGTATCCGGTTCGACGACAGACTGGCCGGAAAAGCAAGCCTCAGTAGCATGTCGCGGGAGCGCCCGTTCTCTAATTCGATGGCCGCCGTTTTAAGCACACGCAGGCGATCGGCAATGGCGCGTATTTCCGGCCCGAGTTGCAGGCCTTCGCGCGTCGGCGCCAGACGGTTCTTGTCGCGCTCGAACAGGCGAACGCCGAGATAATCCTCCAGCTGCTGCAGCAGCCGGCTTGCATTCGATTGCGAAATGCCAAGCTCCAATGCGGCGGCAACCGTCGAGCCGGTGGCGGCGATCGCGTCATAGGCCTCGATATGCTTCAGGCTGATCGCCGCCTTCATCATGGAGAACCCCTTCCTTCGATAGACTTATTCGAAAACCGCATAAGATTGCGGCCCTCGTCGAAGTCGAACACTTTTGCCTGTGTACCAAGCGCAGCGAAAGACATTCGTCAATGACCACGATCCTCCTCGATATCGCCCGGCAGCTTTCAGCGCGGACGGAGTTTTCATCTCTTGCCATGGAGCGCGCCCGCGATGCGGTCATCGACACGCTCGGATGCATGATCGCGGGCACCAAGGATCCAAGTGCAGCGGCGGTTACCACGGCATTCGGCAGTGAGATATCCGGCGGCGGTTCCGGATGGCTTGTCACAGGCGGATACGCATCGCCGTCGGTGGCGGCACTTGTGAACGGCACGGCGGCCCATGCCCTCGATTTCGATGATAATTTTCATCCCGCCCGGGCTCATGCGTCCGCAGTTCTGGTGCCGGCCCTGCTCGCCACCCTACGTCCGCAGCGCCCGATCAGCGGCAAGCAGTTTCTGGAAGCCTATCTGACCGGGCTCGAGGCCCAGGCGGCGGTCGGTTTTGGCGTCAATCCCTCCCATTACAACAGAGGCTGGCATGGCACCTCCACGGTCGGCGCGATCGGAACGGCCGCCGGCGTCGCGCGCCTGCTCGGCGCCAACATCGAGGAGACGGCGCAGGCCATGAGCCTGGCCACCTCGATGGCATCAGGTCCCAAAGGCCAGTTCGGCACCCTCGCCAAACCGCTGCATGCCGGAATTGCAGCGCGCAACGCAGTCGAAGCCGCCTTGCTGGCGATGTCAGGCAGCGGCGGCCGGCTCGACATCCTCGAGCGACCGCAGGGTTTTTTGGATCTCCTTGGCGGCGGCGAAGCCCGCGGCTGGGCGGACTGGCGGCTGGATGAAGCGCATGTCATCGAAACCCGCGGTCTCGTCACCAAGCGCCATCCCTGCTGCGCCTCGACGCATCGAGCAATCGACGCGCTTTTCGACCTGAAACAGGAACACCGGCTGAGCGCCGGTGATATCGACCGTATCGACGTCAAAGTCGGGATTTCGGCCGCCCGCAATCTTGCTTATCCGCGGCCGGAGAACGAGATGCAGGCCCGCTTCTCGATGCCGTATTGCCTTGCAAGGGCGATGCTGCAGGACACGCTCAGCCTGTCGGACTTCGCGCCCGCCGCCCTTCGACAGGCAGACGTCCTTGCGCTGATGCCGCGGATCGAGATGCATTCCTACACCTCAAGCGAGGAGTACGGTCATGATCGTCTTCCGCATGTGCTGACTGTGACACTGCGGGACGGTACGGGCCTCTCCAGCCAACGGCTTCATGCCAAGGGATCGATCGAGGTTCCTCTCGACGCCGACCAGCGGCGAAGCAAATTCTTCGATTGCGTTCATTGGGGCTCCGGACAGGCGACCGATGATCTCTATGACAATCTCCTGGATCTCTCTCAGTCGACCTCGGTATTAAATCTCCTGAACCTGTTTGTGGCATCCTCCTGAGCGACGCATTCTGAAGACGAAACTTCAGCACCAAATCGGGGTCGGCTTTAAACGGGTGGTATTCCTTTGAGCCTGCGAAAATGCGGCACGTCCATTGCCCGGCGCTCGATCGAGGAGATCAGCCGCTCAACAGTCGCAGGCAGCGGTACGCCGGTTGCCGTGATGACGCCCCAGTAGAACGGAATGTGGAAGGCGAGCGGCAGGATGACGACATCCTTGACCGGGAGGCCCGTGAGGGTAACGGACTCGACGATCGCCACGCCAAGTCCCGATCGAGCCAGCGCGAGCGAGACGTAGGTCGCATTGCTGTCGATAATTCCACCCGTTTCGATCGACTGCTCCGCAAGCGCCTTGTCGATCCTCATCCTCAGCCGATAGGGGTTGGCGGAAGCGATCAGCCGGCGGCCCTTCAGGTTCTCCGCGGAAAGCAGATCGAGGCCGGCCAAGGGATCGTTTGCGGCGACCACGGCAACACAGGGCACTTCGCCCACCCAATGCACATCCACCCCCGGATTATCCAACGGAAGACTTGCGATGCCGATATCAGCGGTTCGCGCCACGACCGCCTGCACGACATTTTCAGCCGACGTGCTTCGAAGATGGACATGATCCGGAAACTGGTCCGCGGGTAAGTCGCTGAGCGCGAGCGGGACGATGCTCGCGGCGATGGCCGGGATCGACGCCACTTCGATGGGCGTCGCCCGCGCTGTTGCGATCGTCCGGGCACGTTCGCTGATCGTGCGCAATCCGCTCAAGAACAGCTCCGCCTGAGCGAAGAAGGCCACTCCATGCTCTGTCGGCGCTATCCGCGGACCGTTGCGATGCAGGATCGGAAATCCGAGTTCCTGCTCAAGATCCTGTATGAGCCGGGTAATCACCGGCTGCGACTTGCCCAGCGCCTTGGCAGCTCCGGTCATGCTGCCGATCGAGATCACGGCAACGAACGCCTCGAGCTGTTTCGTATCCAGATAGTCAGGGGGCATCCAAAATCCTGAATTCGGCAAGACCGCAGAGCGCAGCAATTGTTGCAAGCCGGCTGGATGTCTTCTCAGACTGGCTCGGATTGCCCGATAATACCCATAGGTTAATTTGCTCAGCGGAAGCTAGAGGTGGATTGGACAAGATCAGCAATCTCCATCATCAAAATGAAAGTCCATAAAGGGGCAGGCTCGTCCCAGGGAAACCTGGTCAGGAGGGCGGCCTTTCCCAAAGCGCCGTTCTGCTGTCGAAGGGATCGATCGAGAGGCGGAATACGCTCTTCTCCATGTGCAGGACCTGTGGATTGGCGCCGGAATAACGCGGCCACCTGCCTGCAGGCGTCTCAGGCGCCGCGTCGCGAATAAACGAAACCCAGACGTCGTGAACCGCTGTCGCGAAGGTCCTGTCCCTGACGGACTGGCGGGCCGGCAGATGGCTGACGTCCATTCCCTGGCGATACCAGACCTCGCCGACCTCCGCACCGTGCGGCGCGCCAAGTTCGTCCGGCTCGACGGGACCATAGAGATATTTGTAGACCGACTGATGCCCGGCATGGAGGCGCGCGAACCGGGTGGCGGGGTTCTGGAATACCAGATCACCGCCGACGGCCCTCCAAATGCCGCGTGCCGTATGCTGCGGAAGAGCTTGACGATATCGCCGGACGACCTCGACGCCGGTCAGCCCAAAAGGCAGCACGCGCTGATGCAGCAGCCGGGCTGCGAGTTCGAAATCCATTTCCGGCTGCGCTGTCGCGTGCGTGACGTATTCGCCCGTCGTACAACCGATCATCATCGGGACGCCGGCCGTCTTTCCGCGCGCGGCTGCGTCTTCCGGATGGTCGGGAAGCGAGACTCCATCGACAACCGGAACGAAAGGCACTCCCAGCATCGAGGCAGAGCCGTCCCGCTCGAAATCGTGCATCTCGTAGGACTGATTGCAGAGGTCGCGCTGGGCAATGAGCAGTCTCTCGAAGGGCACGTTTGCAAGTTCCGCTTCGGTCACCTTTAGATAGTCCAGCATGCGCCTGTTGAGCTTCTGGGCATCGTCCATCGTCGAGACGCCGGTGCTTGCGCCGCTCTGCAACATTGCCTTGCAAAACAGCCCGTCGGCAGCCGGCATCGCCATGACAGCCGCGATCGAAAAGCCCCCCGCCGAACGACCCGCAAACGTGACCTGCTTCGGATCCCCTCCGAAGGCGGAGATGTTGTCGCGGACCCATTCCAGTGCCGCGATCTGATCCAGAAGCCCGCGATTGTCCGGCGAGCCGTCGTTCAGATGCAGAAAGCCGAGCGCCCCAAGCCGATAGTTGACGGTCACCTCAACGAGACCGCTCGCGGCAAACGCGCCACTTTGCAGCACTGCCTCATTGGCCGAACCGACCGCGTAACCGCCTCCGTGAATCCACACCAGCACTGCTGCCGATCCGGTGACGGACGGCGTGCGGATGTTGACCGTCAGGAAGTCGGTGCCGAACTCGAGCGTCGATGCAGCCGCCTTTCCCACGGGACCGTAGGTCGGGATCTGCGGGCACACTTCGCTGAGCGCTTTGGCGGACCGGATCCCGGACCAGCGTGGAACCGGCTGCGGCGCGGCGAAACGCCGTTCGGGAGTGATCGGCGCCGCATAGGGAACGCCGAGAAAGACGGCGTAGCCGTTCTCATTAAAACCCTCGATGGTGCCGGCAGTTGTCTCAACGAGCATGTCAGAGTGCCTTGCGCAGGCCAATCAGCTTTTCCACTACCATCACGACCCCGACCGAGATCAGGATCAGGACGACGGAGAGGGCGGCGATCTGCGGATCGGTGGAATATTCGAGATAATGGTAGATTTCCGTCGGCAGCGTCGAAGCCTTGACCGACACGATGAAGAGCGAGATCGTCGCCTCGTCGAAGGAGATGAGGAAGGCAATCACGCCGCCCGCAATGAGGCCGGGCCGCACCAGCGGCAGGGTTATGCGCCAGAACACCATGCGCGGCGATGCGCCATGGACGAGGGCCGCTTCCTCGATACGGGTATCCACTGCCATCAGGCTCATGGTGATCGTTCTGACGGTGTAGGGGATCGTGATGCCGAGATGGGCAAGCACGATACCCGGATAGCTATCCAGCAGGCCGAGCGGCGCGATCACCAGCATGATGCCGACCGCAAGAACGATATGCGGCACGAGAAATGGTGCGAGGATGAGGAAGTTCACCGCCGCCTTGCCACGGAAGTGGTGCCGCACCAGCGACAAGGACAGCAGCATTCCGGCAGAAACCGCGACCAAACCGACAATCGCGCCGATGATGAGGCTGCGCCAGAAGGCCGAGATGAACTTGACGTTCTGGAAGACCTTCACATAGGAGCCGAAGGAGAAGCTCTCCGGCGGGAAGGCGAGATACTGGCGTGTATCGAAGGAGATGATGAAGACAACGATGATCGGTGCCAGCAGGAACAGGTAAAGCAGCGCGATCAGCGTATTCCAGGCGAACCGGCCGAGGAGTGGATTGCTCTGCATGGCTCCTCACGTCTCCAATGCGCGCAGCGCGCGCTGGTAAAGCAGAATGATGCTGCTGAACAGGATCAGCAGCATGACCGACAGGGCTGCCGCCAACGGCCAGTTGAGCGTGACCGTTGCCTCGTTGAAGACTTCGGTGCCGAGCACGAAGACGCGCCCGCCGCCCATCAGCCGCGGCGTGACGAAAGAGGAGATCGCCAGCACGAAGACCAGAAGCGCTGCAGTGAGCACGCCGGGGGCGCTGAGCGGCAGGATGATGCGCGTGAAGACCCTCAAGCGGTTCGCCCCGAGCATGGCGGCGGCCTCCTCGAGTTGTGTGTTCAACCGCCCGAAACCGCTGAGCATCGCGAGGATGGCATAGGGCATCAGGATTTCAATTAGCGCAACAGTGGCACCGAAGCTGTTGTTGGTGAGGCGGACGACCCCGCCCGTCAGTGAAAGGGACTGGAGCGTGCTGTTGATCACGCCGCGGTCTCCGAGGATGACCATCCAGCCATAGGTTCTGACGACCGACGATGTCAGCAGCGGCGCGACGGCAAGTGCCGTCAGGATACCGCGAAAGCGGCTTTCCGTGCGCGCCAGGAACAGCGCGATCGGATAGGACAGGATCACCGCAAAAATCGCCACGTTAAACCCGAGCACCAGCGTATTCCAGGCCACCCGCCAGTAAAACGGGTCGAACAGCACCGTCGAATAGGATTGTACCGTCCAGTCTCCGCCACTGAGCGCACCCATCGTCGAGGACGCGAAGGAGGCCCGGAGAAGCCATATCAGCGGCAGCAGAAAGGTGATCACTAGAGCAATGAGCCCTGGCAACAGCAACATCAGCAATATCCCGCGCGGCGCATTTGCCGGTGATGTCCCGGCAGCCGAAAGGGTTGCGGCGCTCATGGTGCCACCTGCCCGACCAGGGTAACGTCTTGCGTGGCGACGGCGAGCGTCACCTCGTCGCCTTTCTCGGGCAATACGCCGGCGTGGGTGGGAAGATCCGCCTGCAGCAGCCTGCCCCCGCAGCGAATGTTCAGCGTCAGGATCTGGCCGCGATAGACGATGTGCTCCACGGTCCCGGTAAAACTGTTCGGCTGGCCGGCACTGTCGGCAAGGACCAGCCTGTGCGGCCGGATCATCAGCTTGACCGCTGATCCCACCGGCGCTTCACCGACGAAACGCAGCGACTTCAGCCCTTCGACCACGGCAAGGCCGGGTTCGGCTACCCGGCCCTCGAAGAAGGTCCCCGCCCCGATGAAGGACGCGACGAACTCGGTCTGAGGCCGGTCGAAAATCTCGCGCGGCGTACCGACCTGTTCCAGGCGCCCGGCGGACATGACCGCCAGGCGGTCTGCCATGGACAAGGCCTCGTCCTGATCATGGGTGACGAAGATCGCCGTGACGCCCGTACGCGCCTGGATATCGCGGATCTCATCACGCATCTCGTCGCGAAGCTTGGCATCAAGATTGGAAAGCGGTTCGTCCAGCAGCAGAAGTTCCGGCTCGATCACCAGCGAGCGGGCGATCGCCGCGCGCTGCTGCTGACCGCCGGATAGCTGGCCGACCTTGCGGTCGCCAAGCCCGGTCAGCTTGACGAGATCGAGCGCCTTGCGGACACGCTCCTCCCGCTCGGCGCGGCCGACCTTGCGCATTTCAAGGCCGAACGAGATGTTCTGGGCGACCGTCATATGAGGAAACAGGGCATAGGCCTGGAAGACCATGCCCATGTTGCGCTTATAGACGGCAATCGACGACACATCCTTGCCCTCCAGCTTGATCGCCCCCGAAGTCGGGGCGATCAAGCCTGCGATCATGCGCAGGATCGTTGTCTTGCCGCAGCCCGAGGGGCCCAGCAGGGCCAGCATCTCGCCGCGCGGCAGCGAGAAGCTGACGTGATCCACGGAAGGCTTCTGGGCGCCCGGATAGGTCTTCACGAGATTGTCGATGACGACGTGATGATCAGCCATGGCGGCCAGATTCTCCAAGTTGGATCAGTTGAGCGCGATGACTTCGCGGTTGATGCGCTGGATCCAGGCCGAATATTTATCGGCAACGAAGTTCCAGTCGAGCGACATCTGCGCAGCTTGGGCTTCCTTGGAACCATAGATGCGGGCAGCAACGGCGTCTGGCAGGTTTACCTTGGTATTGACCGGACCGTAGAAGCTCTTCTCGGCGAACGCCGCCTGCGCTTCGGTGCCGAGCGCATAGCTGATGAAGAGCTGGGCCGCGGCGGCGTTCTTGGAATTTTCGACAAGGCCGATCGTGTTGGTCTGGCCGATCGAACCTTCCTTCGGGGCTGCGACGCCGATCTTGCCGCCCTGGGTGTCGTGCAGGTATTGCGCACGGCCGTTCCAGCAGATCGACAGATCGACTTCGCCACTCTGGATCACCGCATAGCAGTCCGGAGCCGGCTCCCAGGTCGAGACGTTCGGCGCAACCTTCTTCAGGAGGTCGAGTGCAGGGTCGATGCTCTGCTTGTAGTCGGCACCTGCCAGCTTGTCGAGAATCGGGAGCAGGATGACACCGCGGGTATCGCCAAGCTTTGCGGCTATCTTGCCCTTGTATTTGGGGTCGGTCAGGTCGTTCCAGCTGGTCGGCGGCTGCTTGACGGTATCGGTATTGTAGAGGATCGCCAGGTTGTCCTGCGAAAACGCGACGGCCTTGTCACCGTCGAGACGAGCCCAGGCGGGCATCTCATCGAGCACCTTGACCTTGGCGGGGTCGAGCTTGGCAAAAATGCCATCCTTGCTGGCCTTGATAGCGACAGCAACGTCGATCAGCGCGATGTCGATCTTCGGATCGGCGCGCTGCAGGGTCAGCAGCGCCAAGGTCTCGGCGGAGTTCTTGCTCTGCTGATAGGTGACGTCGATGCCGGGATATTTGGCCTTGAACGGTTCGACGATGAACTTTTGGTAGTTGTCTGCGAACACGCCGGAAAAGCCGACGATGTTGACGGTGCCTTTGGTCGAGGCGTCCTGTGCCTGAGCCGTGCCCAGAAGCGCTAGCATCCCGGCGACAGCCGCGCCAGTGCGGAGCAAGATCCGCGAAACCCCGTTCCCTGAAATCCTATTCTCCATGCATGTTGTCATGTCCGTCTCTCCAGTTTTAGCCAAGGCTTGCCATCTATCGGCTTGCAATTCATTGGGCGCGCCTGACGCGAACCACTCTCCGTGCGCTGCAGTTTTCTTCCTTCCGACGGCTTCGTCACGCGGTTGGCGTCCAGGCCTTGCCGAGGACACGCAGCCAGTTCTTTCCAAGCAACTTCAGCACCAGATCCTCGCTCCAGCCGCGGGCCAGCATGCGGGCGGTCAGGTTCGGCAACTCGGTCATGCGCTCGATCCCCTTCGGTTTGGAAATCTTGACCGAGCCGAACTCGGTGAGCGTGCGGGCCGTGCCCTTGTCCTTGTTGGCCCAGAGCAGCCAAGGGCCTGGACGTGGGCGATCGAGTGAAAAGTCGGTGCCGATGCCGACATGGTCTTCGCCGACCAGATCGATGATATAGGCCATGGCATCGAGGTAGTCCTCGACAGTGGCGTCATTGCCGGCGGCAAGGCCGGGTGCAAACAGGCTGACACCGATAATGCCACCCTTTTGCGCGCAAGCAACGAAGAGTTCGTCCGGCTTGTTGCGCTTCACGTCCTTCAGCGCCCTCGGCAGGATATGGGAGATGCAGACCGGGCTCTTCGAGTGGGCGATAACGTCCGCGGTCGTCTTGTCGCCTACGTGGCTGAGGTCGCAGAGGACGCCGACGCGGTTCATCTCCGCCAGAACTTCCTTGCCGAACCCGGTGAGGCCGCTGTCCACCTCCTCCAGATAACCGGCACCCGAATAGTTCTGGGTATTGTAGGTGAGCTGCATGATCCCGACGCCGAGATCCTTGAAGATTTCCACGTGGTCGAGCTTGTCCTCGAGCGGCGACGTGTTCTGCCAGCCGATGATGATGCCGGTCTTGTTTTCCGCCTTGGCGGCATGGATGTCGGCGACGCTGCGAACCGGACGGAGAATGTCATCGTTCTCGCGCAGGAAGCGTTTCCATTCGGAAACATAGGCGATGCCTTCGCGAAAATTCTCCCAGAGCAGCGACGAGACGTTGACGGCCGTCAGGCCCCCTGCCCGCATTTCCTCGAAGATCGACCGGCTCCACTGGCAGGTCTGCAGACCATCGACGATGATCGCATCTTCGTGCAGCTTCTTCGCGCTCAGGTTTTCGGTGTCGGGCATCACGCAGGCTCCTTCAGTGCTTCAGTCGTTTTTCGGCCGGCTTTCAGAGCCCGGTCGACGAAATCGAGGCGGTCCTGGCCCCAGAACAATTCGGTGCCGACGACATAGGTCGGCGTTCCGAAAATGCCGAGCCGCTCGGCCTCGGCAAGGTTTTCCTGCCACTCATCGACGATCGTTTCCGGCTGTGGATCAACCACCAATGCGGAGGCTTCTTCGCCGGCCGTCGCACGAGCGATAGCGCGCAATGTGTCGGTATCGGCGATATCGCGCTCTTCGGCCCACAGCGCCCGCTGGACAGCGAAGGAAAACGAGGTGGCGTCGAGGCCGGCTTTTTGGAGCGCGATCACCGCTTGCGCCGCCGGTTCGATCGTGCGGCAGGGATAAAATTTCGGTTTCAGATTGAGCGGAATGCCGAGATATTCCCGCCAGCGGCGCAATTCGACCTCGTGATAGAGCTGACGCGCGTCCGGCCGCCTGCGCAACGGTATGCCGCCATTGGCCTCGATGATGCGGATCGGGCGCAGACGCACGTGAGCGCCGTTGTCGCCGGCGACGGCAATCGCCTTCTGTGCCCCGAAATATGCCCAGGGCGACGAGATGCCGTAGAAAATCTGCAACTGCGGGACTTGGTCATCCATTGGCACGGTTCATTTCCTCTTCGAGGTCTGCGTCTGTCCATTCGTCGCCAAGAAGCTCCGGCGTATCGAACCCGAGAAAGCGATCGAGATGGTAGGCCCGGTCTTCGACAAACAACGAGCGGGCAAGTCCTGTCGCAAGTCGCGTTGCCCCCTCGCTGATGGAAGGAATGCCGCTCGTGATCTTGCCGTGTGACGGGACTGCGGGATAGGCGAAGCAGGAGATCCGGGAGACCGCATCCGCTGTCGCGGTGTCGAGATCGGGTCTGGGCCGGAACTCGAAAGCCGGGCCGAGATAGGGGGTGGCGCCGATGCCGGCATGTTCCCAGCCGGCAGGAGGGGTGTAGACGTCCTTCCAGAGCAGGATCCTGTCCCGCAGCGCCGCAAATTCCGGACGCTTGCCGAAATCGACCGAAAAGCCGGTGGCGAAAATCACCAGGTCGGCGGCGTAACGGCCCTTCGGTGTCACGACCTCGACGCCATCGCCTGTCTCGACGAGATCGTCCACGGGGCTTGCGATGTGAAAAAAGGCGTTCGGGTGCCGCGAGACCCGTTGCACGCTGTGACGCGGCGGCGGAATCTGCGCCCGCTCGCCGGCCACCATATAGGTCCATTTGTCCGCATCGTGCAGGCCGAGATAACCATGTGTCATTCCCTGGCTGCCGACACCGGTGAACTTGTCGATGCGCGGGATATCCGCACGGCGGACGAAGATATCGACACGTAGCGCGCCGGCCTCCAGAGCGGCGGCGGCATTGTCCATGGCCGAGGCACCGGCCCCGACTATCGCAACCCGCTTGCCCTTCAGCGAGCCCATGTCGATGAGGTCGGCCCCGTGCTTCACGAAGCGCGGGGATACCCGGCCAGCGACCTCCGGCTGGGTGGGTGCGCCCAAGCCGTCGAGACCGGTCGCCAGCACGACGCGGCGGGCGAGCACCTTCTGCGTCTGCCCGCCGGTCTCCAACTGCAGTGCCAGAATTCCGTCCTCGCGAAATTCCAGACCGGCAAACGCCGTCTCGTTGGCCACATCAAGATCGAGCACGCGGCGATACCAGATAAGGTATTCCATCCACATCGGACGTGGGATGAGCCCCATGTCGAGATAGGCCTGAGCGCCGTATTGCGCCTCGAACCAGGCCCGGAACGTCAGCGACGGAATGCCAAGGGCCGGACCGACGGCATCCTTGCGCGTCCGCAGGGTTTCCATGCGCGCATAGGTCACCCACGGCCCTTCGAACCCTTGCGGACTACGGTCAAAGGCCCGCGCATTCGATATCCCGACCTTTTTCAGTGCCGCCAGAGTGACCAATCCGCACAGACCCGCCCCGACCACCGCAACATCGAGAACCCGCGAGCCTTCGACGTCCCGGGGCGGCACCCAGGCCTTCGGCGGCTGGTTCAACCAAAGCAGATCCAGGGCCAGACGCGCTTCAAGCGCCTCAAGATCGGCGGGTCGATTTCGATCCTGCATTCTCGTGCCCCAAGTCAATTATGCAAAAAGAACATAGAAGCGCATTAAGGATGCGCTTTCTGAAAAATTACTCCAACCGTGGAAGATTGCAAGAGCGTCATGATTGTGTGTCGGGCGCGCAATAGATTTCCTTTTCAAGAATTCCATCGAATTGAGTATCGCCTCTGTTGAGCCCAAGACCCGCACGCCATGCGCCGAGGCCGAGCACGTCGATTTTATCCAGTCCGCGGTATTTTTCGGCAGACGCCCGGCATTCCCGCCACAGAATTCGGCACGAGCGGCCTGCATTCCGAAATTGATCTCGCCTGTTTTGCGCTATTCACTTGGCGCAAAGCATGAAATTTCAGTTTCACAGCAATTGGCATGAAATCTGCTTCTCCTTTGCCGACTGGGTGAAAATCCGGCGACTTCAATAAAAAGAGGGAACTGCATGACCAGAACTTCATCAACTCGCCGGCACGGCATCGGCATTTTCCAGAACCTGCGGATGACGACGATATTCGGCGCGACCGCGGCAGCACTCCTTGCAGCCGCCGCGACCCCCGCATTGGCGGCTGGAACGCTGCGCATCGGCATGACCGCTTCCGACATCCCGCTCACCACCGGCCAGACCGACCAGGGCGGTGAAGGTCAGCGCTTCATGGGTTATACGGTCTACAATTCGTTGATCGAGTGGGACCTTTCAAAGGCCGACAAACCATCCTCCCTCATTCCGAGCCTTGCAACGTCCTGGCAGGTCGATCCGACCGACAAGACCAAATGGGTCTTCAAGCTGCGCGACGGCGTCAAATTCCATGATGGCAGCGCCTTCGATGCGGACGCCGTCGTCTGGAACCTCGACAAGCTTCTGAAGACGGACGCCCCGCAGTTCGACAAACGCCAGGCGGCTCAGGGCAAGTCGCGTATTCCGGCGGTTGTTTCCTATAAGGCAATCGATCCGCAGACCGTCGAGATCGTCACCAACACGCCGGACGCGACACTTCCATACCAGATCAGCTGGATTCTGATCTCTTCACCGATGAATTGGGAAAAGCAGGGCAAGAGCTGGGATGCGGTTGCCCAGAAGCCGTCGGGCACCGGCCCATGGAAGATGGAAAGCGGCTTTACGCCGCGCGAACGGGCCGAGCTAACGCCCAACAAGGACTACTGGGACAAGGCGCGTGTTCCGAAGCTCGACAAGCTCGTCCTGATCCCGCTACCCGAGCCGAACACCCGCGTAGCTGCAATTCGCTCCGGCCAGGTCGACTGGATCGAGGCGCCCGCTCCGGATTCGGTGAAATCGCTGAAGGAAGCCGGCTTCAAGATCATCACCAATTCCTATCCGCATAACTGGACCTGGCATCTGTCGCGTATCGAAGGCTCGCCGTGGAACGATATCCGCGTCCGCAAGGCCGCAAACCTTGCCGTTGACCGCGCTGGCCTCAACGAGCTTCTCGGCGGCCTTTCCGTTCCCGCGCAAGGCTACATGCCGCCTGGCCACCAGTGGTTCGGCAAGCCGACCTTCAAGGTGGAATACAATGTCGAGGAAGCCAAGAAGCTGATGAAGGAAGCGGGTTACGGTCCCGACAAACCGCTGAAGACCAAGGTCATCATCTCCTCCTCCGGTTCCGGCCAGATGCTGCCCCTGCAGATGAACGAATATATCCAGCAGACGCTCGCCGAAGTCGGCATCAATGTCGAATACGAGGTGATGGACTGGAACACAGTCATCAACGTCTGGCGCGCCGGCGCCAAGGATCCGAGCGCCAAAGGCGCCACTGCGATCAATTACAGCTACTTCATCCAGGATCCCTTCACCGCCATGATCCGTCAGTCGCAGTGCAAGCTCGCCCCGCCGACCGGCACCAACTGGGGTTATTATTGCGACAAGGATATGGATGCGCTGTTCGACAAGGTGCGCAACACCTTCGATCCCGTGGAACAGGACAAGGTGATGCAGCAGGTGCATGAGAAATACGTGAACGACGCGCTGTTCCTGATGGTGACGCATGACGTCAACCCGCGCGCCATGACCACCAAGGTCAAGGGCTTCGTCCAGGCACAGAACTGGTTCCAGGACTTCTCGACGATCACCCTGGATCCCTGATCCCGAGCCAGCGGCGTGCCGGTCGATCGGCGCGCCGCCTTTCATGATGCCCGATCAACCTCTTCCGGTGAGGACACCATGCTGCTCTACGCCCTGAAACGGCTTCTGCACGTCATTCCCGTCGCGATCGGCGTGAGCGTCGTATGCTTCATGCTGATCCATATCGCGCCGGGCGATCCGCTCGCCGCCATCCTGCCTTCGGATGCCTCCGCCGAACTGCAGACGCAGATGCGCAGCTTCTACGGTCTCGACCAGCCGCTTCCCGTGCAATATGCCCTTTGGGCATGGCATGCGCTGCAGGGCGATCTCGGCAACTCGATCGCCAGCGGTCGGCCGGTGCTGCGCGAGATCCTGGATGCATCCGTCAATTCCATCATCCTCGCACTCGCTGCCGCCATGATCGGTTTCGTGGCGGGTTCTTCCCTGGGTTTCCTCGCCGGTGTCTTCCGCGGAAGCTGGGTGGATCGCCTCGCTTCGACGGTTTCGATGCTCGGCGTCAGCGTGCCCCACTATTGGCTCGGCATGGTGCTGGTCATTGCCTTCTCTGTCACGCTTGGCTGGCTGCCGGCCATGGGCGGCGGACCGGAGGGATCGGCGGGCCGAACCTTAAGCTGGGCTTATCTGCAGTTCCTCATCTTGCCTGCGGTCACCATGTCAGTCATCCCGATGGGCATCATCGCCCGTACCATCCGCTCGCTGGTCGCCGATATCCTCTCCCAGGACTTCACCCAGGCGCTGGCCGCCAAGGGGCTGATGACGCAGCAGATTCTGCGCCACGTGGTGCGCAACGCCGCGCCGACCGCGCTCTCGGTCATGGGACTGCAGCTCGGTTACCTGCTCGGCGGTTCGATCCTGATCGAAACGGTTTTCTCCTGGCCCGGAACCGGCTTCCTGCTGAACGGCGCGATCTTCACTCGCGACCTGCCCATACTGCAGGGGACGATCCTGGTGCTCGCCATGTTCTTCGTTTTCCTCAACCTCGTAGTCGACGTGCTGCAGAGCGCGATCGATCCCCGCATTCAGAGGAGCTGACACATGGCTGTCGTCACCGCAGACATCGCGGCCCCGTCTCCTGCCGCTATTGCCAAGTCCCCTGGCTTCTGGAGCGGGGTGCTGCGCCGCATCTCCCGTGACCCGGTCGCCATGTCGGCCCTCGCTATTCTGCTGATCCTGGTGCTGATCGCGATTTTCGCGCCCTATATCGCCCCTTACGATCCTTCCAAGGGCAGCGTCATCCGCCGCCTCAAGCCGATCGGCACGCAAGGCTATATCTTCGGCACCGACGAACTCGGCCGCGACATGCTCTCCCGGCTGATCTATGGGGCGCGGCTTTCGCTTATCATGGGCGTCATCCCGGTGCCGGTCGCCTTCATCATCGGCTCGACCATCGGTATCGTTGCCGGTTATGCAGGCGGCATTATCAACACGCTGATCATGCGCACGGTCGACGTCTTCTACGCTTTTCCGTCGGTCCTTCTGGCCGTGGCGCTGTCGGGCGCACTCGGCTCCGGGCTCACCAACGCGCTCGTCTCGCTGACCGTCGTCTTCATCCCGCAGATCGCCCGCGTCGCCGAAAGCGTCACAACCCAGGTCCGCAAGCTCGACTACGTGGACGCGGCGCGGGCGTCCGGCGCCCCGCCGATGACGATCATCCGCGTCCATATCCTCGGCAACGTGCTCAGCCCGATCTTCGTCTTTGCGACGAGCCTGATATCCGTCTCGATGATCCTCGCCTCGGGCCTCTCCTTCCTTGGCCTCGGCGTGCGGCCGCCGGATGCCGAATGGGGGCTGATGCTGAACACGCTTCGCACGGCGATCTACAACAATCCGTTCGTGGCAGCCCTGCCCGGCCTGATGATCTTCATCACCTCGATCTGCTTCAACCTTTTCTCAGACGGGCTGCGCACAGCCATGGACGTGAAGTCATGATCAGCATCGTCGAAGAACCCGCCTACGATCTTCCCGTCGGCGAAAGGGGCGGGCCTGCGCAACCGCTGATCTCCGCGCGCGGTCTGATCAAGCATTTCCCGGTCAAGGGCAGCGGCTTCATGAAGCCGAAGAAGGTCGTCCGCGCCGTCGATGGCGTCGATTTCGATATCCTCAAGGGCGAGACACTGGGCGTCGTCGGAGAAAGCGGCTGCGGCAAGTCCACCACGGCGCGGCTGCTGATGCAGCTCATCTTGCCTGACCGAGGCGATATCCTGTTCGACGGTGAGACGGTCGGCGGCGCGCTGCCGCTTTCCGACTACCGCCGCCAGGTCCAGATGGTCTTCCAGGACAGCTACGCCTCCCTCAATCCCAGGCTGACGATTGAAGAATCCATCGCCTTTGCGCCCCGCGTGCATGGCATTGCCGCGAGCAGGGCGATCGCCCGAGCCCATGACCTGCTGTACCGGGTCGGGCTGGAGCCGTCGCGTTTTGCCGGCCGTTACCCGCATGAACTGTCGGGTGGACAGCGGCAGCGCGTCAACATCGCCCGGGCGCTCGCGCTCGAACCGCGGCTCGTCATCCTCGACGAAGCTGTTTCGGCGCTCGACAAGTCGGTGGAAGCGCAGGTCCTGAACCTGCTCCTCGACCTGAAGCGGGATTTCGGTCTGACTTACCTGTTCATCTCCCACGACCTCAACGTCGTGCGCTTCATGTGCGACCGGGTGATGGTCATGTATCTCGGCAAGGTGGCCGAGATCGGCAGCCGCGATGCGATCTTCGAAAACACCCGCCATCCCTATTCCGCGGCGCTTCTCGCCTCGATGCCGAAGATGGACCCGTCCGAACGAACCTCGGAGCCGCCGCTCTCGGGCGACCCGCCGAACCCGATCGATCCGCCGTCAGGCTGTCGGTTCCATACCCGCTGTTCGTTTGCCGAGAGCGTCTGCAGCGAGAGTTTGCCGCCGCTTGCCAGCGTCTCCGAAAGCCAGTCCGCAGCCTGCCTGATGTCGGTACCTGGCTCACGCCACAGCCGTGCACCGGCATTGATGGAGGCATGACCATGCAAACCGACGCGATGATCGACATTCGCAATCTTTCGGTGACGTTCAACCGCGGCCGAAAGCCCGTGAAAGCCGTCAACGGCGTCAGCCTTTCGGTACAGCCGGGTGAGGTTGTCGCGCTGCTCGGCGAATCCGGGTCCGGCAAGAGCGTCACCATGCGCTCGCTGCTGCGCCTGCACCCCAAAGGCACGACGATCGAAGGCTCGATGACGGTCGCCGGCCGCGATGTGACCGGATTGACGGCCAAGGATCTCGGTGCCTTTCGCGGTGCCGTCGCCTCGATGGTCTTCCAGGAGCCGCGGCTGGCACTCGACCCGGTCTACACGCTTGGCCGCCAGATAGAAGAAACCATCATGCGGCATGAGGGCATCTCGCGCTCGCAAGCGTCGGCGCGCGCGCTTGCGCTCTTCCAGAAGGTCAAGATCCCCTCCCCGGAGCGCCGGCTGCAAAACTATCCGCATGAAATGTCGGGCGGCATGCTGCAGCGGTCGATGATCGCCATGGCGCTTGCCTGCAATCCGAAGGTCCTGCTCGCCGACGAACCGACCACGGCCCTTGATGCAACGGTCCAGATTCAGATCCTCCTGCTGATCCGCGATCTGCAGAAGGAATACGGGCTCTCCGTCATCTTCGTCACCCATGATATCGGCGTTGCGGCGGAAGTCGCGGACCGGATCGCGGTGATGTATGCCGGGCGGATCGTCGAAGAAGGCAGGGTCGCCGACATCATCCGCGAACCGAAGCACCCCTATACCAAAGGGCTGCTCGGCGCCCGCGTCGAACTGGCCCACGGACGTGACCGGCTGGTCACCATTCCCGGCGCACCGCCGGACCTGGCCGCCATGCCGCCCG